>CADBZI010000035.1 GCA_902799015.1 uncultured Lachnospiraceae bacterium
ACGGCACCGCCCTTTCCGCTGTGCTTCGTGATGAAGTTCCCGACATAGAGCTGGACGCCCGGAAGATCCGAATAGCATTCCATGCAGATCCCGGTCTTCGGCTGGTAGGCTTCGGCGAACTTCACGGTTGTCCCTTTCTCTTTCGCGATCACAAAATTGTGGTCATAGCCTCCGACAAACTTCAGCTGTTCGTCATCTGCCTCAATATCCTGCCCGATGGTCTTGGCCTTTGTAAAATCAAACACCGTTCCTTCCACCGGACGAAGCTCGCCTGTCGGAATCGCCTGGCTGTCAATCACCGGCGTGTAAGCTTCGCAGCTCAGCTTAAGCTGCGTGTCAAGAATGCTGCCGCTGTCATGACCGCCCAGGTTAAAGTAGGAATGATTCGTCATGTTGCAGACGGTATCCTGATCGCAGACGGCACTGTACTTCAGTCTCAGAACATCATCCTCCGTCAGTGTGTAGGTGAGCTGAGCCGTGAAGTTTCCCGGATATCCCTGCTGCAGATCTTTGTCCACAATCTCGAAGGTGACGGAATCCTCGGTGACGGCAGTTACGTTTGCCCTGCGCAGATGGAAAAAATCCATCCCGCTGTGCAGGTTGTTCTCGTTGTCATTTACCGTCAGCGAAAAGCTTCTGCCGTTCAGCTCAAACTTTGCCTGAGCAATCCGGTTGCCTGATCTGCCGACCCATGCGCCGAAGAAAAAGTCGTTTTTTACATACTCTTCCGGTGTGTCATATCCGAGTACAACATCACGCATGACTTCATTCTTGTCCTGGAACAGCAAAGACACAAGGGTGCCGCCAAGATCCGTTACTTTCGCCACAGTGCCGTTCTGATTCTGAATTGTGTACAGCGTATACTCGCTTCCAAAAGCTTCTTTTGTTACAGACATATCTCATCTCCCATATTCGATGCTTCGCCGCTTCCAGATCTGACGATCGTGTCAGAAACCGCTTTACGGTTTGTTCCGTGCCGCGCGAAGCCGGTCCCTATGGTTCGGCACCCCTGAAAACAGGGGTGCCAGAACATTTTCCTTCAGGTTCTAATTCTTAATTATGCGAAAGGATTCTCCGTCTTATACGGAAGGGAGGCCGGCTGATTGTAGCCGATCTCGCACGGGCAGACTCCGATGTACTTGAACACCTCGTACAGAGCCTTTCCGTAGTGGCCGAACGCAACCGCGCCGTGATGCGGATAGCCCTTCTCGATCAGGACATGACGATAGAAGCGGCCCATCTCCTTGATCGCGAATACGCCGATTCCGCCAAAGGATCTGGTTGCAACCGGAAGAACCTCGCCCTGCGCAACATACGCGCGGAGGATATTGTCCGATGTGCTCTGCAGACGATAGAACGTGATATCGCCGGGAGCGATGTCGCCTTCCAGCGTTCCGTTGGTCACCTCGATCGGCAGGTTGCGCGCCATGATCTTCTGGTACTTCATCTCATAGCTGACCAGTCTGGTGGAGCAGGTATTGCCGCAGTGGAAGCCCATGAAGGTGTCGGTATGCTTGTAGTCGAACTTGCCCTTGATCGACTCCTCATACATGTCATCCGGCACGGAATTGTTGATATCCAGGAGCGTTACGGACTCGCCGCTGACGCAGGTTCCGATGAACTCAGACAGAGCGCCGTATACATCAACCTCACAGGATACCGGAATTCCGAGCTTTCCGGTCAGGCGGCTGTTGACATAGCAGGGAACAAATCCAAACTGGGTCTGGAATGCCGGCCAGCACTTTCCGGCGATGCAGACATACTCTCTGTATCCCTTATGTGCCTCAACCCAGTCAAGCAGAGTCAGTTCATACTGCGCAAGCTTCTCGAGAACTTCCGGCTTCTTGTTGCCCTTGCCCAGTTCCTTCTCCATATCCGCGATCACATCCGGAATTCTCTTGTCGCCGGCGTGATTGTTGAAGGACTCAAACAGATCCAGCTCAGAGTTCTCCTCGACCTCAACACCAAGGTTGTACAGCTGCTGAATCGGAGCGTTGCATGCAAGGAAGTTGTTCGGTCTCGGTCCGAAGGTGATGAGTTTCAGCTTAGACAGTCCGTAGACAGCGCGGGCGATCGGGATGAACTCATGGATCATATCCGCGCACTCTGCAGCGGTGCCCACCGGGTATTCCGGAATATACGCCCTGACAGAACGCAGTCTCAGATTGTAGCTCGCATTCAGCATACCGCAGTATGCGTCGCCTCTTCCGTCGGACAGATCATTCTGGCTCTCCTCAGCGGCAGCGCAGAACATCTTCGGTCCGTCAAAGTGCTTTGCAAGAAGCGTCTCGGAGATCTCCGGTCCGAAGTTTCCAAGGTAGACCACCAGTGCGTTGCATCCGGCCTTCTTCACATCCTCAAGCGCCTGAACCATATGGATCTCGCTCTCGATGATGCAGACAGGACATTCATAGATATCGTCTGCGCCGTACTTTGCGGTATAGGCATCGACAAGAGCCTTCCTGCGGTTGACCGCAAGAGATGCCGGGAAGCAGTCACGGCTGACCGCAACGATGCCGATCTTTACCTGTGGAATGTTTTTGAACATTTTAGTACCTCCTATTTCTTTTGTGTTGATAGATTTCTTCTTCAGTATCCCCGCAGATGCCAGGCATACTGCAAGGGGATGCTGATCAGTTACATACAGATTGGCGCGGCAATCCATACAAGGCCCCCGCAAACCCTTTCTTACTGAAGCTGCGGGAAGATCCCCTTCAGTGCAGGATAGATGCTCCTGAACTGCAGATATCTCTTCTCATACTTCGCGGCAAGAACCGGATCCGGATCCTCATATCCCGTGATCGAAACGATCTTCTCACACGCGGTCTTTACATCCGGATACTCTCCGCAGGCCACCGCGGCCAGCATCGCACCGCCCATGGAGGGGCCCTCCTCGCTCGCAGGGAACTCCAGACGGATATTCAGAATATTCGCTGCCATCTTCCGCCACAGCGGGCTCTTCGCTCCGCCGCCGACAATCGTGCTCTTCTTTACCTCAATGCCAAGCGACTTCGCGACTTCCAGCGAATCCCTCAGTCCGAAGATCACGCCTTCCAGCACAGCCTGGGTCATATCGCTCCGGGTGGTGTCCATCGTCATGCCGACAAAGGTTCCTCTGGCCAGCGGATCATTCAGAGGGCTGCGCTCTCCCATAAGATAAGGAAGGTAGAAAACGTGATTCTCTCCCAGTTTTCCCTTCGTGATCCCCTTCTGCTCTTCCGCATAAGCCTTGGTGTGAAGAATCTCCTCATTCCACCACTTGTTGCAGCTTGCGGCGGACAGCATGCATCCCATCAGATGGAAATGTCCGTCCGAGTGCGCAAAGCTGTGCAACGCGGTGTGCCCGTGTGTCGGAACAAAATGATCCGAGGAAATAAACAGGGTGCCGGAAGTTCCCAGAGAAATGTTGCACTTTCCCTCACCGACCGTATCGGTTCCCACTGCGGAAGCGGCATTGTCACCTCCGCCCGCGGCAATGACAACGTCATCGGACAGGCCGAGATCGGCTGCAATCTCTTTCTTCAGCGTCCCGGTCTTTTCGTAGCTCTCAAACAGCTTCGGCAGCATATCCTCCGTAATGCCGCAGATTCCGCACATCTCCTTCGACCAGCACTTGTTTTCAACATCAAGCAGGAGCATACCCGAGGCGTCCGAATAATCCGTCGAGAAGACCCCGCTCAGACGGTACGCCAGATAATCCTTCGGAAGCATGATCTTCTTAATCCTGGCAAAATTCTCCGGCTCGTTCTTCCGCATCCAGAGGATCTTCGGAGCGGTAAATCCTGCATATGCAATATTTGCGGTATATTTCTCCAGAATGCCCTTCCCGACCTCTGTGTTCAGATACTCCGTTTCCTCCATGGTACGGCCGTCATTCCAGAGGATCGCAGGACGGATCACCTGATCATTCTCATCCAGAACAACCAGTCCATGCATCTGTCCGCCAAAGGAAATTCCGGCAACCTGGCTCTTATCCTGTCCGTCCAGAAGCTCCTTCAATCCGGCAATGGACTGTTCATACCAGTCTTCCGGGCTCTGCTCAGACCAACCCGGATGCGGGAAGGAAAGGGGGTATTCCTTCGACACGATCTTCTCAATCTTTCCGCCTGATTCCATCAGCAAAAGCTTCACTGCACTCGTTCCGAGATCAATTCCGATATACAGCATTCCTCTTCCTCCTGCATTCATGATCTGTCATCGATTCCCGTTGATCACCGCACATGCCGTGCGGTTGTTCAAACAGAACCCAGTTAGTCTATATAATAAATCATACCGGAAGTGTTTTCAATCAATTGAACAAAAAATAGCAATTATTTGTAACTCTTCAGCAAAAAAGCCATCCGCAGCTTCTTCTGATGCTGCGGATGACACTCTGTTGTTCCAGGCTTCGTCATTCGGATGCCCGCGATTAAATGCTCAGGTTCTTCAGGCTTTCGTTTAATTCCCCGCCTTCCCTCTGAAGCGGGAGAAGATTCTCCTTTTCCTTCTGCGGAATCAGGATCGGCAGCGCCTGGGGAATGTTCTCAATGACCAGATGACTGTGATCTCCTCCATACTCTCCGTCCTTTGTCCAGCTGACGGGCTGGTCGAACCACAGCTCCAGCCGCGACGTCTTGAAGGTGATGACATTCTTATTCTCGGTGCCGCCGATCAGCGCGCCGAGGATCCCGGGCCATTCCACCGCCAGCATCGGCGGCATACGGATCAGGGTCACCTCAAATACTCCATCATTCAATGTGACATCCCGTCCTGTGATCCCCTCGAAACCGCCCACGGAATTCGAATTCGTGATCATGCCCAGCATGAAGTCGTCTGTCCCGGAATTCTCCAGGCTCTCATAATGCATATGATAGCTCTTCAGGCTCGGGAGGCTCTGCGCCCCGCGCACCAGATACGCCAGATGCCCCAGCAGGTTCTTCATATCCTGCGGCGTGTCATAAGACACGTTGACAAATGCGCCGAACGCCGCGACATACACAAAATAATTGTCGTTCATCCGTCCGATGTCACAGGAAAAAACCGATCCGTCCATAACCGCCCTGGCGGCCATACGCATCTTTTTTGGAATCCTGAGGCTGGACGCGTAGTCATTGGTCGATCCCGACGGAATATAACCGATCGGCCTGGAAAACCTGCCGGTCTGCATCCCCGTCACGACTTCATCCAACGTTCCGTCTCCGCCGCCGCACACTATCAGATCAAAGGAATCCCCGCACTCCTCCACTGTTCTGGCAGCATCCATGGAGCCTGTCGTCGGATGTACCACAACCTCGTACCCGCCGGATGAGAACTCTTCCAGAATATCAGACAGAGAGTTTCGGATCATTCCTTTTCCGGCAAGCGGATTATAGATAAACAGCAATCGTTTCATACCAGTCAATTCCACTCCATTGCCGAAAAACGGTTTCCGGATTATCTTGCTGCCGCAGCGCTGTCTCCATCCTGCTTCGGCTTCCATCCTTTGTAATTCTCATAGCGGCGTTCTTTGTGCTCAGACTGTGCCCAGAGCTTGTCGGCCACCGGCTTCCACGCCTTGGCATAAGGAATGCATTTCCCGCACAGATGCTCCGCGCTTTCCGGACTCTGCAGGTCTGTGGAATGTGCGCCGGACTTTTTGACCATCTCAACCAGAATGCCGGGATTCTCCAGCATCGGGCACGGCCGCAGCATGTTTTTGTTGAACGGCTGACGATCCCTGTACTCCTGGAACAGCGGCTGCTGCAGGCACTCCAGAACCGATTTGTCATGAATATTCGCGCCGGAATAATGGATAAACACACACGGCTCCGCATCTCCGTTCGGATTGATGTGGAAGTAGTTTCTGCCGCCGGCGATGCAGCCGCCGACAAACTCACCGTCATTCTGGAAATCCATGACGTAGATCTGCTTGCCGCCCTTGCGTGCCCGCACTTCCCGGATTCTGTGATAGATATATTCTCTCTGCTCCGGATTCGGCATGAGCTCCGGATGTGCCTCCATGCCAACCGGCATCAGATGAAAGTACCAGCTGAAGCGGACTCCCTTCTCGATCTCCATATCATAAAACTCATCGCTGGTAACGGTCTCAAGATTCGCGGCCGTATAGGCAATGGAAGTTCCAAACAGGCACCCGTGTGCTTTCAGCACATCCATGGCGTGCATGACGCGGCCGAACACGCCCTCGCCTCTGCGCAAATCATTCACCTCGGAAAAGCCCTCCAGCGAAATGGAGAAGCTCAGGTTACCGACCTTGCGGACCTTCTCGGCGAATTCATCATCGATGAGCGTTCCGTTGGTGTAGGCATGGAAGGCGCAGTCATGATGCTTTTTGCACAGCTTCAGGATGTCGTCCTTGCGTACCAGCGGTTCTCCGCCGGTGAACATGTAGAAATAGATGCCCAGCTCCTTGCCCTGCGTGATGACACGATCCATGTCCTCATAGCTTAAGTTGAGGCGGTTGCCGTACTCGGCAGCCCAGCATCCGACGCAATGCAGGTTGCATGCGCTGGTCGGATCCATCAGGATCAGCCACGGGATATTGCAGTCATGCTTTTCGCGCATCGCCCGGATCGTCTTCGTTCCATGGAACATAGCCTCGAATCCAAGGTTCAGCAGCGTCATCTTCAGGACATTCGGATCCAGCTCATCGATCAGCCGGTTTACATACTGATTCCACTTTTCATCGGGATCGGTCATCATAGCCCTGATTCGCGCATAGGATTCCTCTGAGAACATGTTGCCTACATACTTCTCGACAATGTCGACAAGCTGCAGCATGCCCTTTTCCCGGTCCTTATAGATTCTGTTCATCATCACATCGATCGCCTTTGAAAACGCGATGCGGGCCATCTTATGCGAAAAATCAGCCATTTTCCATTCCTCCCATTCTGACTGTATCTCTTGTCCTATGTGGTTTTTAATACTATGTCACAGTACAAGAATATACGCTTTTAGTGGTATTTGCAACCTTTTCCTTCGTTTTTCCTCTGAAAATACCGTCTGTCTCTCTACAGATACCGCACCAGTATCTCCGCTCCCACAAACGCGAGCATTGCGCCGCCGGTCATGTAGAATCCATAGCGTCCGCGGCAGCCTTCCCTGTATCCGGCCCAGATCCCCACAATCGCCGCAAGAACTGTGGAGCCTGCGATCACGCTCGTCGCCAGTATAATATTGTGTCCGATAAATCCCCAGCCGATGCCTGCCATAAAGGTGAATACTGCAACCAGCACGACTTCCAGCAGAATCCTTTTGTATGCGATCTTATTCAGCCTCTCCTGCACCGGTGCATGGCGAAATGCCTTATACAGCATGTAAGAAGCGATCAAAAGAAACAGAATCGCCGCGACAAAGCAGCAGAAGTGCTTCAGATCCGCCGATTCGCTCAGGGAAAAGAACGGAATGCGGGTCAGCAGGTATCCCCCCAGCATAGCGAAGGTTTCAAACACGCCGACAATCAGGCAGACAACAAAAACCGCCCTCCATTCAATTTTCCGGATCATAGAGCCTTCATACTGACCGATCAGAAAAATATTCATGGAAAGGCCGATCACAATCAATGTACTTTCCAGTATGCTCAATCCGCTTTCACTCCCTCCATGACAGTCTTTCTGTGTCCGGCACCTGTATCCTTTTTCCTTCTGCGCACATGACAAGTCGAGTGTAGCGGAACGGCTTTTTGATTTCAAAATACAACCACTCTATCGTGATGAAAATGAAACGACATTTTTAATCAAATGTCGCCTTCCGGCGCACTGTCTGTTTTCAGGCGAGGGAGCGCAGAATCTCCCGCAGCTTTTCGGATGGTATCTGTCCCGGTGCGGACATCGATCCGGCTGTCCCGAACGTGATGCAGCTTCCTGTCAGCAGAGCGGCCACCCGCGTCACTTTCCCCAGTGTTCCCATCGACATCGTGATGAAGGGACACGCGTCCGGATCCTCATACATTCTGACAGATGCCTCCATAAGCGCAAGAACGTCCAGCCTGTTTTTCGGCATGACGGCAATCTTCGCAATATCGCAGCCTGCCCTCTGCATCGCGCGCAATGTATCGGAAAGAGCCTGTCTGTCCGGCGTTTTTTCAAAGTCATGCCAGGAGAGGATCACCTTCGCCTGCGTGCGGTGAACGGCTTTGATCAGAGCACCGGAATGCCGCGCCAACCCCTCTTCCGGGTGAAGCCTTGCAAGCTGGATGTCAACCAGATCCGCCTTCCCGGCAGCCGACAGGATCCGCGCCTGATACGCTTCCTCACCGGGTGCGATCTCCCCGCCCTCTTCGCTGGTCCTGAGCGTATACAAAAGCGGCCGGCTGCCGATGCATGAGCGGATCCTTTCCAGTGCCCTGTCTTCCTCCTCAAAGTAAAAGTCCGCCCTGAACTCCACGAGGTCATACGGGCTCCCCTCCAGCTGATTCAATGCTTTCTCAAGCTCCTGGTATGTATGCGCAATCACAGGAACACAGATCTTCGGAACTCCGTCCCCCAGCACCAGATCTCTCACTTTAACGGTATTCATTCGTCCTCCCCGGAAAAGATCCTTTCCCTTACAAGTGCAACCGGCATCTGTTTTCCGGTCCACAGCCGGAAAGCTTCCGCCCCCTGCCAAAGCAGCATGCTCGTGCCTCCAATGGTTTTGCATCCCGCCTCCATGGCCTGCCTTCGCAGCTTTGTCATCCTCGGATTGTACACCATGTCGGACACGACAAGACTGCTTCGAAGCGGCGAAGGATCCTTCAGGAAGGAGGCTTCCGTCTCCGGCGCCATGCCGATCGGCGTCGCGTTCGTAAGAAGATCACTCCCGGAGATGAGATCGGCAAGCGTTTGCGCATCCTCCAGGAAAGCGACATCAGCCCTGCAGGAGGTTGCCTGATTAATCCGCTGCGCAAGCGCATACGCCGCATCCGCAGACCGCGATTTCCGGTTGACAATGTGCAGCGTTTTCACTCCATCCAGTGCCATCTGAACCGCCGCCGCACAGGCTGCTCCGCCGGCGCCAACCAGCGTTACTTCCTTTCCTTTCGGATCAAATCCGTGCTCCCTGAGGGCACTCGTATAGCCGGTTCCGTCCGTATTGTACCCGATCAGCTTTCCGTTTTCATTCACAACGGTATTCACCGCTCCGATCAGTCTTGCGCTTCGGGACACCTCGTCCAGATATTCCATCACATGCTTCTTTCCGGGCATGGTCACATTGAATCCGTAGGTGTTCAGGTCCCGGAACACCCGCACGGTTTCCTTCAGTCTTTCCCCGGTCACATCAAAGGCAAGATAGACAGCGTCAATATTCAGTGCGGCAAAGGAGAGGTTATGCATCGCCGGAGACAGACTGTGCGCCACCGGACTGCCCAGAAGACCTCCGAATCTGGTATGCCCTGTAATCTGGATCATCTTTTCATTCCTCCGTATCCTTCCTGCTGATAAGTTCAAGTACGCCGGAACCTGAGTGAAAAAGACCGCCGCATCGATCCTCATGCGACGGTCTTTCTTCAACCTGTTCCTGCCCGGACCAACTGAAGAATCAGCTTCTCTTCAGGAAATCCGGAATCTGAATATCTCTCTCCGTAACCTTGCTCTGCGGCATGCGAACCTGAACAGTCCCGCCCGCCGGCTGGGAAACTGCCTTCTCTGCAGATGACTGTCCCGCGCGGTTGGAGAAGGAAAATCCGCCTGACGGCCTGGAATCTGTCTTCGGGAAACGGAAATCAGATCCCACCTTTCTCGATGCGAAGATCGGCTGCGGCTGATCAGAATTCGGATCCTCGAGGCCCGTGGCGATCACCGTAATGCTTGCCTCATCCGCATAGGTATCATCGTACATGGCACCGAAGATAATATTCGCGCCGTCTCCTGCCAGCTCCTGTACATAGCTGGCCGCGTCGTTGGCATCCATCAGGCTGATGTCACCACTGATGTTGATGATGACATTCGAAGCACCCTCTATGGTGGTCTCAAGCAGCGGGCTTGCAACCGCCTGCTTGACCGCTTCCAGCGCCTTATCGTCGCCCTTGGCCATACCGATTCCGATATGGGCGATGCCCTTATCCGCCATAACCGTCTTGACATCCGCGAAGTCAAGATTGATCAGCGCCGGCAGATTAATCAGATCCGTGATGCCGGCAACTGCCTGCTGCAGGATCTCATCCGCTTTCTTAAATGCTTCCGGCATGGTCGTTCTGCGATCCACAACCTCAAGCAGCTTGTCATTCGGAATCACGATCAGCGTATCGACGGTTTCCTTGAGCTTTGAGATGCCGTTCAGCGCATTGTTCATACGCACCTTTCCCTCAAAGCGGAACGGTTTGGTAACAACGCCGACCGTCAGGATTCCCAGCTCCTTCGCAACGCCGGCAATGACCGGTGCCGCGCCGGTTCCGGTGCCTCCGCCCATACCGCAGGTCACGAACACCATGTCCGCTCCCTGAATCGCACTCCGGATCTCTTCCGTGCTCTCCTCGGCAGCCTGCTGTCCGATCTCAGGCTTCGCGCCTGCGCCAAGCCCCTTGGTAATCTTCTCGCCGATCTGAATGACCGTCTGGGCCTTCGACATGGCAAGAGCCTGCTTATCTGTATTGACGCCTATGAACTCAACTCCGGCAATGGTATCCTCTACCATACGGTTGACGGCATTATTGCCGGCACCGCCCACGCCGACAACGATGATTCTCGCGCCGGACTCGGCTTCATTTGACATGATCTCTAACACGTGAGTATCCTCCTTGCGATTTATCCATGATACGGGCGCAGTCCATATCTAATTTAATATACGTTTATTTTCCCTTAAAATCAAGTGTTTTCTCTTACTGCGCAAGCTGACCTGTGGCAGGATCGATCTCATTCCAGTAGGCATCCACTACATTTCCGTTTTCATTTACATAGCAGCCGTCAATCGGGTTTCCGTAGGAATCCACAACCTGACCGCCCACAACATGTGCGTCATAGCGCAAAGTTCCGCTCGAATCGAATACCATGAAGGTCGCCGATGTCTCTTCCGCAGCCTCTTCGGGAGCCTCTTCCGGCGATACGTCTTCGCCTTCTGCAGGCGCTGCTTCCTCCGGATTCTCCTGCCCTGCGGCGCCTTCTCCTGCAAGGGAATCCCCCTGGGTCTGGTCGGACGTCTCCTCTCCCGATTCAGTTTCCTCGAACCGCTCCGGCTCGGAGTCTGCCTTGAAGGTGATCGCCTCATTCTTTCCGGTGAAGCCTTCCATGTTGAGCGTTCCCGCTTCCCCTTCCACCTGCGGGTAGATGGAAACCAGGTTCGCGATCTTCTCCTCCAGGTATTCATCCTGCCCCAGCGCCACCGTGACCTGGCCCAGCCTGAGAACCATATTCTGATTTGCGTCAAAGGTGACGCTGTCCGGAATCAGTTCACTCTTTACCAGAAGCTGTGTGATATTGAGCATTGTCCGCAGGACAGACGCATTCTTTGTCACCAGCTTCTGATACAGCTGCGGGGCTTCGATCTCAACGCCGGCCACCAGTGGAATCCTGGAATAGATGGTGTCCGAGATCTCCTGTACGTCCCCGTCCGCGTCATAATAGACGTTTTTCCCGTCATACTGGACGCGGCCGACGATCTGGCTCTCCTGTACCACAATTCTGACGGAAGTCGGAGAAAGCATGACAGCCTGAATGCTTTTCAGATAAGGAGCATCCGCGGCAGGTCCCTCGGAGCGGTATTTCCACGAGAAATAGAGCGTATTGCGCGTCTTGAAGTCATAGATCAGGTCATCCCTGATCTGTTCCGCGGAATATCGCTCATTTCCTTTTACGTCAATCGACCGGATCTGAAAGACCCCGAGCACGATCGCTGCCGCCGCACCTAAAACTACGACGAGAATTGCAACCGCCCTGATTCCTCTGCTCATACCACTCCCACTCTTACTTCATCTGACTCCTTTTCAGGACCAGCTGCTTGAATACGCGGCCCCTCTCTTCATAGTCCTTGAACATTCCCCAGCTTGCGCAGGCGGGAGACAGCAGGATCGCGTCTCCCGGCGATGCCAGTGCAACGCAGGTATCAAAGCACTCCTCAAATGTCTCACACAGCCGCACATTCTCAAACCCGTGCGCCTTCGCGCACCGGGCAATCTTTTCTTTCGTCGCCCCAACCAGTACCAGCGCCTTCACCTTTTCGTGAAAGCTTTCGATCCACGTGTCATAGGAAGAATCCTTGTCATATCCTCCTCCGATGAGCACAGTCGGTCTTTTCATCGCCTGGACAGCCTTGATGGCAGCATCCGGATTGGTGCCCTTGGAATCGTTGTAATAACAGACTCCGTCCACCTCCGCGACAAATTCGATCCGGTGCTCCACACCGGAAAATGCGCGAAGCACTTCGCGGATCTGGTCAAGCGGCATGTGCATGGCCAGCGCGCTGAGAACAGCCGCGCATACATTTTCATAATTATGCGCACCGAGTATCTTCAGCTCATCCGTGTGAATCACATCCTCCACACCGCTGTCATCCGCCAGCTTCAAGACGTCATTCTCCAGGTACATGCCCCGATCCAGCGTCCGCGCGCTGGAAAACCAGACCACCCTGGGGCCTGTCTTCGGAATCCTGCTGCCGAATTCCCGAAGCACCGCATCCTCATAATTCAGAATGAGCACATCCTGGTCTGTCTGCCGCTCGGCAATCCGCTCCTTCACGCGGATGTATTCCTCCATGGTGTGATGGCGGTTCAGATGATCGGGCGTTATGTTTGTAATCACACTGACATGCGGATGGAAGGCGTGCGTTGTCTCAAGCTGGAAAGAGCTGATCTCTGCCACGCAGATGCTTTCCTCCGTCGTAGCGGCAGCAACCTTCGTGTAGGGAATCCCGATGTTCCCGACAACATGAACCCGCTCCTGCCCCGCAAAGCGCTTCATCAGCTCTCCAAGCAGCGTGACGGTCGTTGTCTTTCCGTTGGTTCCCGTCACTGCCAGGACCTCGCCCTTCGACAGACAGTAGGCCAGTTCCACCTCTCCCCAGATCGTAACCCCTGCATTCCGGATCCGGTTGACCGGATCGATGTCCACCGGCACGCCCGGGCTGAGCACACACAGATCGACCGACGCAATCAGGGAATCGGTCAGAGCGCCGATCACAATCCCAACACCCTCGTTCCCTTCGCCTGCCTGATGAAGCTGCGCTCTGACAGCATCCTCCGTCAGGGATTCATTTCCATCGTAAAGCACCGGACAGGCGCCGCATGCAGCAAGGAGCATGCTTGCCGCAATTCCGCTTCTTCCCGCGCCGAATACCAGTACCTGTTTTCCTCTCAGATCAGTCTTCTCATGTTCCATTCTGTCATCCCTTCTGTCTCATGCACAGTGCGCTTCCCGTTTCAGACTCATGCACAGAGCGCTTCCCGTCTCAGAAACGGATCAGCGCCGCGAGGCCCAAAAGCACCGTGATGATCGTGAATACTGCCACAATCCTGGTCTCGGACCATCCTCCGAGCTCAAAATGATGGTGGATCGGCGCCATCCGGAAGATACGTTTTCCTCCGGTCTTCTTAAAATAGGTTACCTGAATGATCACGGAGAGAACCTCAACGAGATAGATCAGGCCGACAATCGCAATAAAGACCGGCATCTGCAGCGCATAAGCCGCGCCTGCGACAAAACCGCCCAGAGCCAGAGAGCCGGTATCCCCCATGAATACCTTCGCAGGGTAAACATTGAACAGAAGAAAGCCCATCAGCGCGCCGGCTGCGGCCGCGCATACAGGCTCGATCCCGCCCAGGCTTACCATGGAAGCGTAGCAGAAGAAAACCGCGACAACTGTCGTCACACTGGCGGCCAGGCCATCCAGTCCGTCCGTAAAGTTTACGCCGTTTACCGTGCCGATGATAATTCCAAATGCCGCGATGCTGGCAAAGATCCGGAAAGGAAATCCGGAAAGAATCAAGCCGCCCGTGAACGGAATTCTCCAGTCCAGGCATGCAGGGTCTTGCAGCCATGCGTAGATCAGAAAGATCACCGTCACGGCAATCTGCCCCGCCATCTTCTGTCTGGGCATCAGTCCGTCGGAGCGTCTCAGCACAACCTTCAGATAATCATCCACAAAGCCGATGATGCCAAAGCCAAGCGTCAGCACCAAAACCGGAAGAATTCTCGGGTAACGGGGCGCAAAGACAAGCGAAGTGATCAGAATCGAGGCAAGAAATGCAATCCCGCCCATCGTGGGAGTCCCTGCCTTCTTCAGATGAGACTTCACTCCCTCCTTGCGTTCTGTCTGCCCTGCCTTCAGCCGGATCAGAAACGGAATCAGAAACGGCAGAATCAAAACGCAGATTCCGAAAGAAAGGAAAACCGCAGCCAGTGTATCCATTGTGATCCTCATTCGCTTACTCCTCCTCTTCTTCCGCGTCCTCAGCGGCGCCTGTCCACGTTGTGTCATCAAGGCCGTCTCCCTCTACCGCTTCCGGCGGGGAAGCAATATCCGGATTGTCCGCGGTCGGATCGATGTCTTCATCAAGCAGCGCACTGATATCCACCTCGATCTCGTTGCCGTATCCGTCAATGACTGTGCCCTTCTCCAGATCTGCCGTGCAGCCCGGGATCACATTTCCCGCGGCATCGATCACCTCACCGTTCTTGTTGATCGCCGCGTCATTGTAGAGATTGCCGGAGGAATCAAAGCACTGGAACGAGGCACTCTTCACATTATTCTGCACCGTATCCTCCAGGGTGATGCCCAGATACTGCAGCAGATCATCCGTGATCGGTTCTGTCGGGTAGATCCCCATGTACGGGAACAGTTCCGTCGCGATCTGGCGGAACAAAACCTGCGGATAGCTCGAATCCGCCTGCTCGGCGACATTCGGCTCGTCAACGACAACATACAGGACGACCTTCGGGTCATCGATCGGAGCCGCGCCGATGAAGGAAACCACATAATGTCCCTTCCATCTGGTTCCGTCTCTGGGATCAATCTTCTCAGCCGTTCCCGTCTTTCCGCCGGTCTGGTACCCCGGAACCTGGGACTTCCGGCCGGTACCCTCCCGGACCGCTGTCTTCAGATATCCTCTCACCAGTTTCGACACCGCAGTGGAGATCGGCTGGCGCAGAAGCAATGGCTCCACAGTCTGAACAGATGTGCCGTCCGCACTCAGAATCTGCTTCACCACATGCGGCTGGTAATAATTGCCGCCGTTGACAACCGTGCTGAAGGCAGCCGCTTCCTGGACCATATTGATGGTAAAGCCCTGTCCGAAGGTACAGGTCGCAAGCTCAACCTCATGCATCGTCTCGCGGTTGTAGACAACCCCGGCGTTCTCATTCGGCAGGTCAATGCCAGTCGGGCTTCCGAAACCGAAAGCCTGCTGATAATTGATAAAGTTCGTAATCCCCATCTGCATGCCGATGGTCATCAGGGCAACGTTGCAGGAATTCACGATGGCATATTCCAGCGTTTCATCCCCGTGGCCGTAGATATTGTCGCACTTAATCGTGGTATCCGTGATGAACAGAGAACCGTTGCAGACAAATCCGTCGCCGTCATGGACGGAACCGGTCTCCAGTGCCGAAGCAACCGTGATTGGCTTGAAAACCGAACCGGGCTCAAAGCCTTCTGATACACAGAAGTTTTCCCATTTCGTGTTCAGCTCATCGACATAGGTGTTGTCATCCATGGACTTGATCTCAGCGCCGGAGTATCCCTCCGTCGTTAGATCCGTCGGATCATTCAGATCATACTCCCGGTTGGTTGCCATGCCGAGGATCTCCCCGGTATTCGGGTCCATGGCAATCACGCCGATATTCTTCGCGCCTTTCCCGTTGTGCGCCTCGTCCCCGTACGTCTTGTCAAAGTCGTCGATCTTCTTCTGCAGGATCTCCTGAATGTTCATATCCACCGTCAGCCGGAGTGTCTTTCCGTGCTCCGGCTCAATGGTAGTTCTCTCAAATTCGGAATTGTCATTCAGATAACCGAACTCCCGCCCGGCCGTTCCGTTCAGAATATCGTTGTAGTAATTCTCGACTCCTGTTGTTCCTACATCGATCGCATTGGAGAATCCGACCACCTTGCTGGCCAGCGAATGGTACGGGTAAGTCCGGTTATATTTTTCCTCAAACCAGACGCCCTGAATATTCGCCCGCTCCTCCAGCGCTTCATAGTAAGCCTCCCGTCCCATGGAGTCTTCATCCAGATCCGCTCCGCTCTGGTAACGTTCAAATTCTTTTTTCAAATCCGAGGTGATGTTTCGTTCAATCACCTGGTAGCGGGAAGAACTGGTCGTTTCTGACAAAATGACATCCCTGGCATTCGACTCATCCACGCCGATGATTTCCTCAAGTGCCGAAAGGGTTGGCTCCAGGTACTCTTCCTTCTGATTGATCGCCCAGCAATCCAGGACAACATTGTAGTAGCGGTCGCTCCTGGCAAGAATGATGGAATTCCTGTCCTGAATCTCCCCTCTTCTGGCGGGAATCGAACGGGAATCATAGGATTGCTGAGAAAGCACTTTCTTGGCGTACCGGTTTCCGCGCGTCGCGGAGATGGTCGCGATTCTCACCAGAAGCGCTACCAGCAATAACAAAACAAATGCAAAAGAAGCCAGAAGCTTTTTTTGCATCATCTTTGTAAATCTTCTTTCTTTTTTTGTCTTTCTGCCTTGCTGTGCCAAGTGACAGTGCCCCCTAACGTTTAATCAGGGATCTCTTCAAACTGCTTCACATAGTCACTGGAGGCTGCATCATAATAGGTAATCTGGCTCTGTGCCGGATAACGCATGCCCAGCTCTTCCATCGCTGTCTCCCGCACACGCTCCAGGTCAATTCCGGAAATGATCTCATTATAAACAATGTCATTCTCGATCTTGAGATCCTTGAGCGTTGTCTGGAGTGACACCGTCTTCTTCTGCAGCTGTGTAGAGGTTGCCTGAAGTTTCAGATAATAAACGCAGATCGTTACGACAGCCACGGCAGCGACGGTCAGAAACAGCACATACCGCAGATTCATGCTGAGAGAACGCTCTCTCACAGCCTCAATCTGTGTGCGCCGGAATTCCTTTTCCCGAATCTGCGGAACAACAGCCTGTGTCCTGACTGTATTGCCCTCGATTACTTCTTCAGTATAGCGCAACGCTTGGTTTCTTTCAATCACCTGGCTTCGCGGCATTCTCTTTACGCCTCTTTCTTCTCAAATACGCGCAGTTTTGCGCTCTTTGCGCGTGGATTGCGCTCCGTTTCCTCCACAGACGGAAGGATCGGTTTCCTTGTAATGACCTTTCCCTGACTCTTTCTCCCGCATACGCATACCGGAAACTCCGGAGGACAGATACATGGGTCCTGCGCGGTGCGGAACGCATCCTTCACGATGCGGTCCTCCAGAGAATGGAAGGTGATAATACAGATTCTTCCTCCTGGATTCAGTATGGAGATCATCTGATTCAAAGACTCTTCCAGGACACGCAGTTCCCCGTTTACTTCGATCCGGATCGCCTGAAATGTTCTCCTGGCAGGATGTCTTCCCTCCGCCCTCGCTTTTGCGGGAATGGCGGCTTTGATGATCTGTGTCAGCTCCCCTGTTGTCTCAATTGGTTTCTGCTTTCTCTGTGCATCAATCCTCTGAGCAATCCTTACGGCAAAACGTTCTTCGCCGTACTCCCTCAGGATTCTCGTCAGATCCTCCACAGAATAGGAATTCACGACCTCCCTCGCCGTGAGCTCCCTCCTCTGGTCCATTCTCATGTCCAGAGGCGCCTGTTCATCGCGGTAGGTGAATCCGCGCTGTGCGTCGTCGAGCTGAAAGGAGGATACTCCCAGATCCAGCAGGATTCCATCCACAGATGAGATGCCAAGTTCCCCCAGCTTCTCCTTCATCCGGACATAATTGGACCGAATGATTGTCACCCTGTCTCCAAACTCCCCGAGGCGTTTTGCGGCCGCCTCGATCGCCGCGGCATCCTGATCAATCCCAATCAGCCTTCCTCCCTTTGAAAGCCTCCTTGCGATCTCAAAAGAATGTCCTCCTCCGCCAAGCGTTCCGTCTACGTATATTCCGTCCGGCGAAACTTGCAGTGATTCGACTGCCTCTTCGAGAAGGACCGGTGTATGTCTGAATTCCACACGTTCCTCCTTCCGGTTTCCGTCCGCAGCCACTCCCCTGGCTGCGACGCAGAATCCTCTTCGTCCTGTGCCCTTTCGCTTCTCCCTCAAGCCTTCAGGCATTTTTCGGATCTTTTCTCTGCCGGCCGCTCCCTACAGCCTGCAGGCACTCCTTACAGATCGATATCCAATCCGTCCAGAGCATCCATGGACTCGTCGATCTCATCTGCCGAAGTCGCATCCACATATTTCTCTCTGGCCCACAACTCTACACGCTTCATGGACCCCTCTACCACGACATCCTTCTGCATCTGAGCGAATCCCCTCAGATTTTCCGGAATCAGGACTCTTCCCTGTTTGTCCATCTCGCAGAGGGTCGCGCCGTTGGCAAAGAAACGTACGACTTTCCTGGCATCTTTATTTGTGAGCGGTAATTTTGACAGCTTTTCTTCGAAGACACTCCACTCATCCATCGGATAAGCAAACAGACAGCCGTCCAGTCCCCTTGTAATCATGAATTCTGATCCCAGCTGTTCACGAAACTGTTTGGGGACGATCAGCCTGCCCTTGGCATCTAAGGTGTTTTTATAAGAACCATAGAACATAATGCCGGACTGCCTCCACCGGAGTTGCTGCGTCAGGAATCGAAAGAACCTCCCTTAAAATCCTCCACGATTCCTCCCTTATAACCCACAACTCACCACTTTTCACCACTCATGACGCTATCTTAATGGATTTTGTGTGATTGTGCAAGATAGAACATCTGTTTTGCCGACCCTCGTTTGTGCACTTTGCCGGAAGCGTTTTTCCGCTCATTTTGCGGTTCACGGATGCCGGCTGCGCAAGATATGGTATTCCGAAGTCAAACGGAGAAACCGGACTGCAGATTGCAGTCCGGTTTCTCCGTAAATTTTTTATGTGATTATTGCAATGTCTTCCCGATCTTACTCATCCGGGATATCGGTCATGATATCGAGCTGGAATCCGGCCCACATATTCGCGTTCACGTTCCAGTCTCGCAGATCTGTCACAATGCGATGATAAAATGCCTGTCCTCCATATACGATATCATAAGTGCGGGCATCTCCCCGCGCTTCCAGATGACGGCCGAAGGAGCAGTTTCTCACATCATCCTGCCCGTAATCGTCCTGTGTCCCGTCCGGCCAGTAGATATAGAACCTCGGGACCTGCGGTTCGCTGGCATAACGCACGTCTCCCGCCAGTTCGAGGATCTTTCTGCCTGTGGGCTCATAGCAGCACAGGACATGCGCATAGCGCCACACGGTCCGGGTGAAGTCCGAAACCCGAAACTGCATCAGCCAGTCTTCATCCATCATGCCCTTCCCGTCATCCTTGGAGATGATCAGAACAATCGGGAACTGCCGCTCCTTATCTAAAATCGCGTCCGCAATGGTCTGCGCCTCTTCCTCGCGTACAATCCTTCTTCTTCCGGAGCAGGGCAGCGAGCTGAATACGCCGATGTTGTCCACAATATTCTTGTAGAAGCCCGGATAAGAGAAATAGGTCGAGGGCTGTTCCACCGTCACAGAATCCTCCCGTTCCGGCTGGGCATACCCGTTCAGGACCTTCATCCACAGTCCCCGGGTAACGCCTTGTGTTTTTTCCTTCTCCTCATACAGGGAAGCCTCTGAGTACCAGATTCTGCCTCCGACTTCCGGATCCATATGGCGGACATGGACATTCATGACATGCTTGTCGGGATGGTACTTCACCGCCACATGATAGGCAAGCAGGTCCGCATGGTAGGTCTGTGGCTCCTGCGGCATGCTGTGGAAAAGCACGCCGTACTTTGCCAGAACCCATTTCCAGATCAGCTTTGCGCACTGGGAAAACAGTTCGTCCGCAGACGGCGGCTGTTCTGTTTTCAGACGGCTTCCGTCCAGCCGCGTCTTCATCTGAAACGCCACATATCTTCTCAGGGGGCGGAGTTCGTAATGCCGCGACTCCGTCTCGGAATCTTCTCTTCCGTCATTGAACACATCTGTCCTTCGGAAAACATCCGTAAGCCGGTCATCGTGAAATACACTCTCATTGAGGAGGGCGATGATCGTGTTGACATTGATCGGAACGTGACGGGTTCTGGAAAGAAGCTGTCCGATCAGGATCGGCCTCGGAGTCCGGAAGATCTGCTTGGCCAGATTGTCAGGGCGGATCATATCCTCATTCAGAATCTGCTCCACCTCCGGATACAGGGAAGCCTCGCCGAGCTTCAGCCGGAAATGACTCTTGATCATATCGCTCCAGCGTCCGGACTTATAGAGCGCATGCCCCAGGTCTTCGAACAGCGTCACCATCGACTTGTCGCACAATTCAAGGGTTGCAAGGATCGAGTTGAAATACCGGGAAAAGCCCGGATAATGACTCCAAAGCTCCTCTCCCTTATACCGCATGTCATGCTCAACCTCATGCCATCCCTCAAAGAACATCGTCTTGATCTGGATCTCGAAGGTGTCATCAATGCACATATCCCAGGTCTGCGGCGAGATCTCTGACTTCAGGTAGCCCGGCAGACGAAAGACTCCGTTCAGCTTCGCCGGCTTGAATTCATCCTCGCTTCGTTTGGAGGTCGACCACTCGATGACGTCAAAGGTCTGCGCCACAATATTTCTGCAGATATCCACGTCATCGTCAAAGTAAAGGTTGATGCGCACGCCGATCAGGTCCTGCAGCTTATGCTCCTCATTCAGGTCCTTCAGTTCAAACTTTCTGGCCATGGACTGCGCGGTCTTCGTTCTGGAAAAGCATCTGTAATAGAGGCCGCACTGTTCCAGACGATCCGAGACAATACGGCGCAGATCCTGTTCTACCTTCGGCGGCACCTTGACAGCCGCCGCCAGCTGCTCTTTCGTATAGGAGGCGGGGGGAAGCAGATCCGTCCCCGCCTGATTCTGTATGGTGTATTCGTTCATAATTCGTTTCCGGTTCCGGAATCTGTCCGGCAGATCCCGGTAAGGTGATGATTCAGCAGTTGCTTACTGATACACTGGGTTCCCGTACATGTCATATCCCTGCCCGGTGGTCGGATCTGTCCAGGCAATCTGCGCGGAGGAGGAAGATCCTCCGCCTGAAGAGTAGACCGGATTGCCGTACATATCGTAACCTTGTCCGGTCGTCGGATCCGTCCAGGCAATGCTGTTGGAATTCTGGCTATTGCCGGAATAAATCTCTATATCATTCTGAGAGGAGGTGCTGCTGCTTCCCGTCGTATCCGCGCCGCCGTTGTCCATGGACGCTGCGCCCTGGGATCCGGAGGTATCTGTCACTGCAGTCTGGCCGCCTGACAGATACGGCGCTACCATAGCCGCGGAATCCGGATATTTATCCTGGAACTTCTTGAACTGACGTGCAGCCTCTGTA
>CADBZI010000036.1 GCA_902799015.1 uncultured Lachnospiraceae bacterium
CTTGCCGCCGAATACTTCGGCATCCCGGAGACCGAGCTTATCTGCGCTGAAATGCTGGATGTGGAGGGCTTTGACGCCGACAATCTGGTTGCGCAGCAGATCGGGCAGATCCAAAAGCGGAAGTTGCTCTGAAAACCGTTATTTCGGCAATGTGAATATATGCCAGTTTTTCGTGAAACAACGCTGGAAACTTGTGATATACAACCCTGGAAACTTGTGATATTGTTAAATTTCATGTTGATCTGTTATACTATAAATATAGTATTTTTTGTTACTAAAACGTTTTTGAAAGGTGAAAGGAGAAGATAATTACTATGGAACAGAACATTGTTGTTGGACTTTTTGAAGTGGAAAGCGAAGCGTTCCAGGCGCTGACTGAGTTTAAGCAGAACCCGGGAACTGAAAACTCTTATCTTACTGCCGCTGCCCTTGTAAAGAAACAGAACGGTACTCTGTATACGATGGATTCGTTTGATACCGGTACGCATACTACTGATGATATGGCGGTCGGCGGACTTGTTGGCGCGCTGGTAGGCGTTCTCGGCGGCCCGATCGGGGTTCTTCTCGGCGGCAGCTACGGCATGCTGGTCGGTTCGGTAAAGGATGCCGATGACACACTGTATGGCGTTTCTTTACTTGAGCAGACAGCGCTCAAGATGAAGGATGGCGAAGTAGCGGTTATCGGTCTTGCATTCGAAGAGGATGAGGAAGTACTGGATCAGAGGCTTGGAAGGTTCAAGACTACCATCGTCCGCTTTGATGCGGCGACTGTTGCGGCAGAGGTCGAGGAAGCCCAGCAGCTGGCTGATGAGATGGCACGCCAGGCTCGTAAGGAGCTTCGCGATGAGAAGAAGGCGGTCCGCAAGGAGAAGAGGGAAGAAAAGAAAGCTAAGCTTTCTGCTGACTGGGAAGGCTTCAAGGCAAGATTCAAAAAGAGTGACAATGAATAACAACTGCCAAAGTACCTGAATGAAGGGTTTATTTATTGTAGAGACAGCTGAGAGTCGGGCATCCGCAGGATGCCCGTTATTTAAAAAAGAAGAGCACAAAGACGAGGATCCGATTAATTGCATTATATACAGGTGTTTTTTGGATGCAGATGATTTTGAAGTTTTAAAAAGGGGATCGCCTATGCTGGATATGAATAAAACCGCATTAAAAGGACTTGTGGATGCCTTACAGGATACTGCGGCCGGAACTGTACACGAAGCAGTAACCGGAGCAGTACATGAAGCAGTAACCGGAGCGCTGCTCGAAGCAGTAACCGGGGCAGCGCGCGAAGCAGTAACGGGAGCAGTAAATGGAGCTGACCCCGGAGCAGTGACCGAAGCCGCAGCCGGAGCTGTGCATGAAGCCGTACAAGCCGTACACGAAGCGGCCCATGAAATCGGACACGAAGCCGTAAAGCAATTGTCCGGTGCCAAATGGATCGAGATGCCGTTTATGCATGAGATGACGCCGGATATCAGAGCTAAATGGACACTTAATGATCTTGATCCGGATAGCCCCAATGATGTGCCGAATCAGAACCTTAAGGTGATGGCGCTGATACTTGCGACGAATATTGAATCGAATGTCGGTGATCATGCCTGGAGCCTGGTGGAATACAGTCTGGGCAGACTGGGATTTACGAATATCGTGCATCATTATTTTGAGAGAGCTGAGAGGATCGATCACCCGGCTATGGCATTCGGGCGAAGCGTCCAAACTGTTAACGGGAAAACAGTGGTGGCCGCTGTTTTCCGCGGAAGCTCTTCATTCGTGGATTTTATTTCTGATGCGAAGGCTGAACCGGGAGGCTTCCATGATGCGGGGATCAATGCCACGAATGAGCTGAGAGCTTACTGCAGGTCACAGAAGCTGACGAAGGAGAATACGATCCTGTTCATTACGGGACACAGCTATGGCGCTGCATGTGCTTCTCTGGTCGGCATCAGCAGTACGGATCTGGCTGAGCGGGAATGCATCTTCTGCTATCCGTTTGCTACGCCGAATTATATCCGCAACGGCCTGACCGGCGACGGGATGAAGATGTTCAGCTTTGACAGCAACGAGGATGTCGTACCGCAGGTACCGGTCGGACCGGGCCTTGATAAGACCGGCGTGGATATTAAATTTGACCGGCTGGATCTGAAGCTGAACCATCCGGAGCAGTATGCGCGTTTCCTGAAGCTGTACGAGCATTTCAGAGACTGCGATTTTGATTCGGATAAGGATTTCCTTCCGGATGCCTATACATTTAAGCCCAATGTCAGGAAGCGCGTGGATAATGTGATCATCCGCAATCATATGCCTTACACTTACATGCCGCTGATCCTGTGCGACCTGCCGGATGATGCCGTTGATGCTTACATAGTAGAGGTGAGCAGGCAGTCATGAAGATCCGGTTTTTTTGACTGGTGAATTCTTGATGGATACTTGTGACGGACGGTATCGGATGAGAGTGCGAGGAAAACGGCAGGGGCGATCATGGAATTCGCAAGGGAAAACAAAGCGGATGTCATCGTGTTCGAGCACCTGGACATGAAAGGGAGGAAGGGAAGAACCGGCAGAAGCTTCACATGTGGAAGAAGCAGGAAGTGCAGAAGATTGTGGAGCACCAGGCGCACAGGCTGGGGATGCGGATCTCAAGGGTGTGCGCGTGGAAGACAAGCGCCCTTGCATACGACGGGTCAGGGAAGGTGACAAGGGATCCGGAGAACCATTCCCTTGCTGTATTCCGGAATGGGAAGCAGTACAACTGTGACCTGTCGGCATCGTACAACATCGGAGCAAGATACTATATCCGGGAATTACTAAAACCCGTTCCGGCAACGGAGCGGTCTGTGCTGGAGGCAAAAGTCCCTGCAGTACAGCGTAGAACCTCATGTGTCTATGCAGACCTGCTGAAGCTCAGGGAGCAGATGGCAGAAGTGGTATAGGCACATACAGTCCCGCCGGCGGGTATTATAGTGTACAGGGATACCCAGTGCATGAGATACGATACCGATCCTGTGGTGAGGATGATCCGATACGGACTCCAGGCTAAGGGATCCGGTGTACCGCCGGGAGACCAGGTCCGGCTGCCTAAAGCAGCCTGCGGCAAAAGCCGCATCAGGAAGCACGCGCATTAGGACGTGTGTGTAGGTTCACTGGACATAATCAACGCTGTGACGGTACATCTGATAAAGATGTACCGTCTTTTTCTTATACTGTTTCCCGTATATTCATGCCTGTCTTGACAAAGCGGAACATCCTGAGCGCTCCTTGGTAATAGAGTTCTTCCGCTCGTTCGAGTGCTTCAGACAGCGGCATAGGCGCATCTACGATTGTCATGAGAGAGGATACGCCGTAATTGCAGATATCCATCGCATTTTTGCCCAGCGAGCCGGTCAGACCGAGAACGGGAATGCCTCTCGCCTTTGCATGCAGGCCGACGCCCTGCATGACTTTGCCGAAGCAGCTCTGCCAGTCAGTGCGTCCTTCTCCGGTTACGACGAGATCGACTCCTTCGAGGCGCTCGTCAAACCGGATCAGCTCCAGGACGGTCTCGATCCCGGATCTCATTTCTCCTTTGAGATATACCCTAAGAGCGGCACCGAGTCCGCCCGCGGCGCCTGCTCCGGGAATTGCATCACAGTCTATGCCGAAGGTCTCTTTGATGACATCCCGGTAGCGGCACATCCCCTGTTCCAACGCTTCCTGGATTTCAGGGGTTGCTCCTTTCTGTTTTCCGAAGGTCCGGGTGGCGCCATCTTTCCCGCAGAGCGGATTGGTGACATCACACATCACGGTGATCTTCGCGTTCTTCACGCGCGCATCAAGGCCGGACATGTCAATGGAAGCCACTTTGGCAAGGTCGCGCCCGAAGCCCTCGAGTTCCTCTCCACTCTGATCCAGGAATCTGATACCGAGTGCCCTGGCACAGCCCATGCCGCCGTCATTGGTCGCGGAGCCGCCGATCGCGATCGAGATGTCACGGCAGCCCCTCTTCAGCGCGTCAAGAATCAGCTCACCGGTGCCGAAGGTGGTTGTATTCATCGGGTTTCGCAGTTCCTCCGGCACCATGGGCAGTCCGGAAGCGGCAGCCATCTCGATGACAGCCTTGTCCTGGCCAAAGATTCCGTAGAAGCTTTCGGTTTCTTCCATGAGCGGACCGTGTACATTCACTGTGACCCGCTCGCCCTTAGTTGCGGCAATCACTGCCGCAACGGTTCCTTCGCCGCCATCGGCTACCGGAACACCGGAGTATTCACACGCGCCGAATACCTCGCAGGCTGCCCTGCCGAGCAGCTCCACGGTTTTTTCACTTGTAAGACTCCCCTTGAAGGAGTCAGATGCAAATAAGAGTTTCATAATGATCGCTCCGTTGGTTCGCAACTCCCGTCCTTACATCATAATATGGACGTAATAAATTGGAAATACTTTTGACTGCATTTTGTGGTATACTCGTCCACGGTGTGCAGACAGCCAGGCTCAGGTGCTGATCCTGCGCTTTTTGAAAATACAGCGGATCAATATATCCGGGAAAAGCAGGTTATCAATGAGCACAATCATCGTCATTGACATAGAGATGTGTCTTGTACGGAAGGAGCATCAGTGGGAGGACTATCCTTATCATCATGAGATCATTCAGATTGGTGCGGTCATGATGAATGAGTCGTATGAGAGAACAGGCGAGTTCTCATCTTTTGTCCGCCCGAGATACGGCAGGATCGACCAGGCCATCCAGGAGCTCACCGGCATCCGGGAAACAGATACAGAGGCTGCTCCTGACCTGGAGACGGTTCTAAAGGAGATGCTTTCGTGGATAGCAGACAGTCAACCGGTGTTTTATTCCTGGAGCATCACGGATTATAAGCAGATCGCAAGGGAGATTCGTGCGAAGGGAATGAATGAGGAGGAGATGGCGCTGTTCCTCGACGCGGGCAATTGGGTGGATTATCAGGTCACTGTCGGAAAGCGGTTCCACAAGCCATGGAGGATGTCTCTGGAGGATGCTCTGATGCTTGCAAAGATCGAACCGGTGGGGAAGCAGCATGACGGTCTGGCGGATGCAGGTAATACTGCCAGGCTGATCGCGAAGATGGAAAAAGAAGCGCAGTGAGAAGATTACTCGCCCCTGACTGAGAGGAGAGCAGATGTATGGAACGAAACAGCATCATCTACGAAACCTATGTAAAGATCCTGCGCCGTGAACTGATCTGTGCGATGGGCTGCACAGAGCCGATCGCGCTGGCCTACTGTGCGGCCAAAGCCCGCTCTGTTCTGGGATGCTTGCCGGAGCACATCCGTGTGGAAGCGAGCGGAAACATCATCAAGAATGTCAAGAGCGTCGTGGTCCCCAATACCGGCGGAAGACGGGGGATCGCTGCGGCAGCCGCAATCGGCGTGCTCGGCGGAGATGAGAATGCGAAACTGCAGGTAATATCCAACGTGCCGGACCAGATGAAGGAGAGGCTGGGGGATTATCTGGACAGGACCCGGATTGAGATTCAGGCGCTTGAATCAGACTGCCTGCTGGATATGATCGTCACGGTATACAAAGACACGTCATGGGCGCGGGTTCGGATTGCGAATGAGCACACCAATATTGTGCTGATCGAGACGGATGAGAAAGTACTCTTCCGGAAGGACTTGAACGAATCGGACGAAAAGCAGGAGGATCTCCCGGATTATAATCTGCTGACGGTGAGGGATATCTATGATTTTGCCTGTACCTGTGATCTGAAGGATGTCAGTCCGATTCTGGATCGTCAGATCGCGCTGAACACAGCCATTTCACAGGAAGGATTCCTCCATGATTACGGTGCAAACATCGGAAAGGTTCTTCTGAAGACCGGAAATGATATCCGTACCAGAGCAAAAGCCAGTGCGGCTGCAGGCTCTGATGCGCGCATGAATGGCTGTGAGCTTCCGGTGGTCATCTGCTCCGGAAGCGGCAATCAGGGGATGACGGCATCTCTTCCTGTGATCGAATATGCAAAAGAGCTTGGATCAGGCAGGGAGAAGCTGTACAGGGCCCTGCTCATTTCCAACCTGGTAACGCTTCATGCCAAGAACGATATCGGACGGCTCTCGGCTTACTGCGGGGCGGTCAGCGCAGGGGCAGGCGCGGGAGCGGGCATCGCGTTTTTGTATGGGGGAGATGAGACCGTCCTCTCCCATACGATCGTCAATGCGCTTGCCATCTCATCCGGTATCGTGTGCGACGGGGCAAAGTCCTCCTGTGCTGCCAAGATTGCCACGGCCGTGGACACCGGAATCTTTGGATATGAAATGTTCCAAAACGGCCAGCAATTCTACGACGGGGACGGCCTGGTTCTGAAGGGGGTTGAGAATTCCATCCGGAACTTCGGGCGTCTGGGACGCGTTGGAATGCGGGAAACCGATCGTGAAATCATATTCATGATGACGGAACAAAAATAAATCATTTACAGAAGGAGAAAGAGAATGAACATCTTTAAGAGCTTGCCATTCAGGCTTCTGCTGGGAATTGCAGCGGGTATCCTTTTGGGACTTGTCTTGCCCGGGAGTGCCATGGTTGTGGTTGTAACCGTAAAGTACATACTTGGGCAGCTGATTTCGTTCTGCGTACCGCTGATCGTCATTGGATTTATAGCCCCGTCTATCTCAAGACTTGGGAACAATGCGACGCGTATGCTTTTTGTGGCGGTTACCATTGCTTACGTATCGAGCGTGCTCGCAGCCTGCATGTCCATGGCTGCCGGATACGCGATCATTCCGAATCTGTCGATCGTAACGAATGCGGAAGGCCTGCGGGAACTCCCGGCTGTTGCCTTCCAGCTTGATATTCCGCAGATCATGCCTGTCATGTCTGCACTTGTCTTTTCTGTTCTGGTTGGAATCGCTGCGGTCTGGACAAAAGCAGTGACCATCACCAATGTGCTGGAGGAATTTCAGCAGATTGTATTGAAGATTGTTGAGAATGTTGTGATTCCGGTTCTCCCGTTCTTTATCGCGACGACATTCTGCGGCCTTGCATGGGAGGGATCCATCACAAAGCAGCTGCCGATTTTCCTGATTGTCATCGTGATTGTTCTGGTCGGACATTACATCTGGCTCACGGTGCTCTACGCAGCCGCATCCATCTATTCCGGCCGCTCCGGTCTTGAGGTAGTCAAGCATTATGGACCGGCTTACCTGACGGCTGTAGGTACGATGTCTTCCGCTGCCACACTCGGAGTCGCGCTCACCTGCGCACATAAGAGCAAAAACCTTCGGCCCGATATGGTTGATTTCGGAATTCCTCTTTTTGCCAATATCCATCTGTGCGGCTCAGTCCTGACAGAAGTGTTCTTTGTCATGACGATATCCAAGGTGCTCTACGGCCATCTGCCCTCGCTTCCGACCATGATTCTCTTTGTGCTTCTTCTGGGCGTGTTCGCAATCGGCGCACCGGGAGTGCCGGGAGGTACCGTGATGGCTTCTCTCGGATTGATTACCGGCATCCTGGGATTTGATGCGAACGGTACAGCGCTGATGCTTGCAATCTTTGCGCTGCAGGACAGCTTCGGTACAGCCTGCAATGTGACCGGAGACGGCGCACTGACCCTGATCCTTACCGGATATGCCGAGAAACATGGAATCGAAGCGAAGCAGTGAGTGCGGTGTTATGATGTGTTTTGAAGGATGATTTCTACGGTTTCCTGCTGCTGTTTTACATCAGAAACAGATGCTTCTCCATCGCCTTTCTGCTTCCCGTAATTTCCAAACTGCGCATGATTTCCGCCCTCAATCACATATTTCACGGAATGCTCCGGCATGTATTGATCTCCTTTTTTCAGTTTATCCGGATTCAATATCCCATCCTCTGAGCCATAGATGGTGATTCCCATCATGTCTTTTTCAATTCTTTTTGTCGGGTATGCCGCGAGCAAAATGACTCCGGCCAGCTGCTCCGCGTGCCCGGCAGCATAGTTCGCGGCCATCGCTCCTCCAAGGGAGTGTCCCCCGATATACCAGTTTTCATATTCATATTGATCGATCAGAGCGTTTGCCCTGTCTGCCCCGAAGACCGCCAGGCGGAAGGGCATCTTTACCAGAAATGCATCCATCCCTTCCCTTGCAAGCAGATGCAGCAAAGGTGCATAGGCTGTTTCTTCCACCTTACCGCCCGGGTAAAAGATGAGCGCATCCCTTTGGGAGGGACCGTCGAACAGCCATCCGTTTTCTGTGCGGGCAACCGTAACGATTTCGTCAGACACTAAGGCGGAGCGTGCGGATTCCTCCGCGTGATAGTACTGCTGCACATAAAGGAAAACCCCCCCGGCAAGAAGAAGGAGTACGAGGATGAGACTCAGCCAGATCTTTTTCTTTCTCTGATGCATTGTTTTCTTCATATCTGCGGCTCCTTATCCGGGGATCCGTCTGCGTCTGCCCGTACCCGTTCCATCACAAGAGAGCAGTATCCGGGCCGGGAAACGGTACAATGGCTGTGAAGTCCGGGATGGAGCATCCCTTTTCTTCACAGCCATTCTTTTATGTTCTGCAGGCTCTATACCATGCGCAGTATGGAAGAAGCTGCCTTACAGCAGCCCGCGCGGGCTTGATCCTGCCGCAGCGCAGACCTAGACCTTATTCTGCCTCAGTCTCGGATCCGCCCAGGAAGGTTCCTTCCGTCATCTGTCCGATGTAGTCGGCATAGGCAGCCTGGACATCTTCCGGAACCACGTCCGCGTTCAGTTCACCGGCGGAAAGCACACCATTCTGAAGCGTTCCATAAAGAGTCTCTCCTCCGAACTTGCCTTCCTCGACGGCCTTCATGCTCAGCTCGATCAGAACGGAGTTGTCTGTTACCTGGCTGCCGATCACACAAGCATTCTGTCCGAGCAGGTCGGCAGGCTGAGCGATATCATAAACCTTGATCTCACCGGCAGCCTCATTTGCCTCATCGATCGCCTGACGGGCTCCGGAGTCAACCGCAGAGGCATCTCCGAAGAATACATCCGCACCCTGGTCCATCATCGCCTTCGCGAACTCAAGGCCCTTGTCAGAAGCGGAGAAATCACCGGAGTAAACCGGATCAAGAAGCGTAATGCTCTTGCCATTCTCTTCCGCAACGAAAGCCGCAGCCTCGCCGTAGCCTTTATACTTGGCAAGCGTGGTATCAAGCTCCATTCCGCCGATGAATGCAATCGTTCCGGTATCGGACATCAGTCCGGCCAGCGCACCTGCGATCCATCCGATCTGCTGTGCATCGGGAAGAAGTGATGATACATTACCGTTCGCAGCCTTCGCCGGCGTGTCTGCTCCGCCATTCAGCAGCGCAAATGCGATATCCGGATATTCTTCCGCAGCCTGAAGGACGGCGTCCGTGTACTGATTACCAGGCGCATAGATCATGTCAACGTCGAGATCGCAATAGGAAACGATCGTGTCATAGTAGGCCGACTGGGCGATACTGTCTGAATACATGGTCTCCCAGCCGCATTTTTCCGCTGCATCCATCATCGCGTTGTAGCAGGCCATTCCCCATCCGCCATCGGAGATGCTGGAGTCGCAGATCATAGCGACTGTGTGTGAATCAGCATGTGCTGTGAATGTGGGTGCCATCGACGCAATCATCGCACCAGTTACTACCATCGCAATCAGCTTTTTTCTCATGTTTCCCTCCTTCTGAAAAGTATATCTACAGTAATGTCTACGGGTTACCGGGTAAAATAATGGTATGGATCAGCATCCCGGCAGGAACATTCACAATCCTCCGGCTGATTCTGCCGGCCGGATCCGGAATACTGAAGAACCCTTTTTCAGCGCTCCTCCTTGCGGTACGGCTGTCCGCTGGCTCTGGGTCCCGCCTTTTTTGCGCCGATGATGGCAAGCACCACGACGGTTGCCACATACGGAATCATCTGGAAGAACTGGTAGGGCAGGGTGTTGTTGACCAGCTGAAGCCGGATCTGAAGCGCATCACAGAAGCCGAAGAACAGGCAGGCAATGAGAACACCGCCGGAGCTCCACCTTCCGAAAATGACAGCGGCCAAAGCGATGAATCCCCGGCCGGCTACGTTTCCGTCCACATAAGTTTTGGAGTAGCAGGTGGTAAGGTAAGCGCCGCCGATTCCGGCAAGCGCGCCGCAGATGATACAGGACAGATACTTGATCCCGATCACGTTGATTCCGAGCGTCGCGGCGGCCTTCGGATATTCTCCGACCGCCTTGTAATTCAGGCCGCTCTTGGTGCGCGTGAAGTAGATCGCTGTCACGATGACCAGGATATATGCGAGATAGACCATCGGCGTCTGGTCGAGGAACAGGTTTACGAAGAAGTTGTCGCTTTTGATTCCGAACATACTCTTCATGGTTCCCATCAGTTCGACCTGCACCAGTTCACTTCCGGACCCGAAGTATACCCGGTAGGTGAATGCGGCCAGAGCCGGAGCGAAGATATTGATTGCCATGCCGTAGACAATCTGCTCCGCACAGAGCGTGATCGTCGCGTAGGCAAAAATCATATTGACCAGAATACCGGCAAGTGCTCCGGCAAGTACGCCAAGCAGCGGATTTCCTGTGATCAGACTGATCAGGAACCCGGTCAGGGAGCCGATTGCGGCAAGTCCCTCAATACCGATGTTGACCAGACCCGCCCGCTGTGAGTACAGTTCAGCCAGCGACAGGAAGATCAGAGGAGAAGCCATACGGACCGTTGCAAGAAGCAGATTCGCTATAAATGATCCCATAATCAGACCTCCTTCCGCGCACGGCGCGCAAACCAATTCTTGAACTCCGGCAGCTTCACCATGGCCATGCCGGCGACCGTGAAGACAATCACGAGTGCCTGAATGATATCGGACACACTGGTCGGTACGCCTGTGGCAGTCTGCATCGTCGTGGATCCGACACGCAGCGCCGCAAAGAAGATGGCAACGATGATGCCTGCGAGCGGATGCAGGCTGGCGATCAGCGCCATCGCAACACCGTCGAAGCCATAGCCGGCGGCAAAGCCGTTAATCAGGCGGAGCTGCGTCCCCAAAAGCTCAAGTGCTCCGCCGAGTCCGGCGATGGCTCCGGAGACGATAAAGCTCATGAGAAGGTAACGCTTGACATTGAAGCCATTTACCTTCGCGGCCGTCATATTCAGACCAACTGCTCTGAGCTGAAAGCCGGATGATGTGTAGAACAAAAAGTAGAAGAGGACAATCCCTGCAATCACCGCGACCGGAAATGCGACGGTTGCCCTGAGTCCGAAGAAAGACGCAAGCTGTGTCTCATCCGGAACTGCCACTGTCTGCGGAACACTTCCGTCGCGCAGCCAGTTCGTATAGACCACGCCCATCAGCAGAGTGGCGACATAATTGAGCATGATCGTGATGATCATCTCATTCTGTCCGCGCCAGACCTTCAGTACACCGGCGATGGCAGCCCAGAGGCCGCCTCCGGCAGCACCGGCCAGAGCACACAGCACAATGGCGGGAAAACCGGTAAACGGTGCTTTGGTCGCGATATAACAGGCAACAATCGCGCCTATGATAAATTGTCCCTCGCCGCCTAAGTTAAACACGCCGCACCGGTATGCAAAGCAGGCACACAGGGTTGTGAAAATCAGAGGCGTAGCTCTGGACAATGTCGTACCGATGTTGCGCATATTTCCAAATGAGCCCTTCAGGAGATACCGCATCGCATCGGCGGGATTCGCGCCCAGGGCCGCTATGATCATGCAGCCGATCAGGAACGAGATGATGATGGAGAGCAGCGGCACAATCACCAGAGCTCCGATGCCGTTTCGTTTCATTGACGTCTCACCTCACTTTCCTGCCATCGCCAGAGAGATCTCATCAATTGGCGGGTTCTTTCCGGAATATTCGCCCATGATCTGTCCCTCAAACATAACCAGAATCCGGTCGGACACCTCAAGAATCTCGTCAAAATCCGCAGAGATCAGCAGCACACCGCAGCCCATATCCCGCTGCATAATGACGGTATCATGGATAAATCTGGTTGCGCCGATATCCAGTCCTCTTGTCGGATGAACCGCGACGAGAAGATCGGGCGAGGCTTCCAGTTCTCTGGCCAGAATTACCTTTTGCTGGTTGCCGCCTGAGAGATTCCTTGACTCCTGCTCAACGGAGGAGCAGCGAATGTCGTACTTTTCCTGCATCTCCAACGCATAGCTGCGGATCGCCTTCTTTTTCAGATGCATTCCGTTCCCGTCTGAGAAACGTTTGTCGCGGGTCGACTTCAGAACCAGGTTATCCGCAACAGACATGTTGCCGACCAGTCCTGCCTTATTGCGGTCTTCCGGGATATGAGAGACATTCTCCTGAATGAAACCGTTCGGATCGAAACGGGTAACCTTCGAATTCTTCAGATCCATGGCTCCCTCCTCCGGAGCGATATTTCCGGTAAGGAGCATTGCCAGCTGACTCTGGCCGTTTCCGTCCACTCCTGCGATGCCGACGATCTCGCCGCGGTGCACTTTGAGAGAGACGTCATTCAGACCGTTATGCTTTGAACTTTTGTGATAGCTGACATGGTCAAGAGCTGCAACGATCTCGCCGCTGCTGTCTGACTTTACGTATTGGGAGGGCTTCAGCTCGCGCCCGATCATCCGGTTTGCAAGCTCTTCGCCGGACACCTCCCCGATATTTACGGTCTCTACCGTCTGCCCGGCGCGCAGAATCGTAATGCGGTCAGACACACGCAGAACCTCGCGCATCTTGTGGCTGATGAAAATGACGCTTTTGCCTTCTTGCTTGAGCTTATTCATGATCTCGAACAGGCCTTCCGCTTCCTGATCGGTAAGCGCCGCGGTCGGCTCGTCAAGGACAAGCACATCGCAGCCGCGGTAGAGCGCTTTCAGAATCTCAACCCTCTGCTGCGCGCCGACTGCAAGCTCCGTGATCGGATGATCAAGATCCGCGTCAAGCCCGTACTTCCTGGAAAGCTCCAGGATCTCTTCTTTCCGCGCATTCCGGTCAATGAAGATTCCTTTGGATCTGGTGTCTCCCAGAATAATATTTTCGAACACGGTCATAGCCTCGACGAGCATAAAGTGCTGATGCACCATGCCGATTCCGAGCTTCACCGCCTGCGACGGAGATTCAATCTTCACCTTCTGCCCGCGCACATAGATATCCCCTTCCGTAGGCTGGTACAGACCAAACAGTACGTTCATAAGCGTACTTTTTCCCGCACCGTTCTCTCCCAGAAGGGTATGTACTTCACCCGCGCGGACATCAAAGTTGATATCGCGATTGGCATAGACGGATCCGAACTTCTTTGTGATATGTTCCATCCGCAATACTTCTGTCTGTGGCGATCCAACGGCCATAATACTCACCGCCTTTCCGAAATAGTCTGTAAAAATGAATAAATTCTGTATAAATACATTTTAATTGGAAACAGGGGCCTTTTCAATGCCATTCGATGATTAAGTTGAAAATGGGCTGAAAACAGGTTCCCAACCGGTTGACGGATCACAGAGAGGATGATACAATAATTGAACATAAGCAATAGCTTATAAATATATTTAATAAGAATAATGCCATGCGGGCGGCGTATCGAAAAAAGCGTCCATATCTACATGCAATCTGCATGCATGGTTGGATGGAGCATACATGACAGAGATCGGCAGCGATCTTCGGAGGAAGGGAAGCGGGCCGGAATCAAAGGAGGAATCAATATGAACAGGAAACTGATTGCACTGGCACTTGCGGCTTATCTTGCCGTTCCGGCCTTTGGAGTACAGGCAGCAGAAGCACCGGGCGATGCGGAGCTTTCGATTGCGTATCAATATGGACTGGGCTACGCACCGGTCACCATCGCACAGCAGCTTGGATTGATCGAAAAAGCGTATGAAGAGACAACAGGTTCTCAGCTGACCATTACCTGGAATCAGATGAACTCCGGAGCGGATATCAATACCGGCATTGTGTCCGGAGATCTGGATGCCGGCTTCATGGGAGTCGGACCGGCGCTGACCGGCATTTCACAGGATCTCGGTTATAAGATCTTTTCGAATCTGTCTGGTCAGGAGCATGGCATCATGACGAATAATGAAGCAATTCAGAGCTTTGATGACCTGGTCGGATCCGATTATCAGATTGCACTGGTCAATCTTGGTTCGATTCAGCATATTCTTCTGGCGAAAGCATTGGATGCGCAGGGATATGATCCGCATGCGCTGGATTCGAATATCGTTGCGATGAAGCATCCGGACGGCATGTCTGCCCTTGTGTCAGGGGCAGTTGCGGTACACCTGACAACAAATCCGTATCTGTTTCAGGAGAGGGAAGAGGATTCCCTGACAGAGATCGAATCGTTGTCGGAGGTATGCCCGGCGGAGGATTCCTTCCTGGTCGGGATTGCTTCCGAGAAGATCTATGAAGAGAATCCGGCATTGTATGAAGCTCTGGTCAAGGGCATTTCCGACGGAATGGATTATCTGAATGATCATGTGGAGGAAGCGGCTGAGATTACGGCGGAATATGATGGAAATGAGCTGGAAAAAGAGATTGAATACCTGAAGCAGGGTTACTACAGCCCTGAGACAAAGGGCATCGAAGCGACGGCACAGTTCATGTTTGAGAATGGCTTTCTGGAGAAAGATCCGGGATCCTATGAGAATCTTGTTTTTGACAATGTAAAAGGGAACTGAACGATCGCAGACGACCAAAAACGGCAGAGAAAGCGGCAGAGGCTTAGGCGGAGGAATCTTGCAGCCCCTGTCGCTTTTACGCTGCATTCATGATAGAATGAGATTCCAAATGGAAAGAAAGAGAGGCAGAATATGATCAAGGTTGCGTTTTATGACGCGAAGGCATACGACATACCGTCTTTTGAACAGCATGGCGCGCTGCATGATATACAGTTCCGGTTCCTGGAGACGAAGCTGAATGCAGACACGGTGGCTCTTGCTAAGGATTGTGATGCGGTCTGTGTGTTCGTCAATGATGATGTGAACGCTCAGGTAATCGAACAGCTCTATGAATACGGCGTGAAGCTGATCGCGCTGCGCTCGGCGGGCTATAACAATGTGGACGTTCAGGCGGCCTTCGGGAAGATCCATGTCGTTCATGTTCCCGCCTATTCTCCTTATGCCGTTGCGGAGCATGCCATGGCGCTGCTGCTGACTTCTGTCCGGAGAATCCACAAAGCTTACAACCGGACCAGAGAGTTTAATTTTTCCTTGAACGGTCTGACCGGCTTTGATCTGCACGGCAAGACCGTGGGCGTAATCGGAACCGGCCGGATCGGGCGCATTTTCATCGACATCTGCAAGGGATTCGGGATGCAGGTGATCTGTTATGATCCCTACCCGGCTGCGGACAGCGGCCTTTCCTATGTAGCGCTGGATGAACTGTTTGCCCGCAGTGATATCATCTCCCTTCACAGTCCGCTGACCAATGAGACGAGACATATGATCGATGCGGATGCCATCGAAAACATGAAAAAGGGCGTGGTCATTGTCAACACTTCGCGCGGCGCCCTGATCGATGCGGAGGCATTGCTGGAGGGAATCAAGGCACGGAAGATCGGAGCGGCCTGTCTGGATGTGTATGAGGAAGAGGCGGATGTTTTCTTCGAGGATCTCTCCGGGCATATTCTGAATGATGACCTGTTGTCCCGTTTGATTTCCATGCCGAATGTCATTGTGACTTCGCATCAGGCATTCCTGACGGAGGAAGCGCTGAACAACATCGCCGAGACAACGGTCAACAATATTCTTTCCTGCTTCAATGAGAATGGCATGTGTGAGAATGAGCTTTGCTACCGCTGCGGCAAGATCGAGCAGTGCAGGAAAGAAAGAAAAGAAAAATGTTTCTGACACGGCCGCGGCAAGGCAGGTAAGGAGCACATCAAAAAAGGAGAGAGCATGATGTATGATGCAGTAATCATCGGAGCAGGCATTACGGGCTGTGCCGTGGCGCGCTTTCTGTCCGGATATGAGGGCAGATTCTGCGTCATGGAGCGATCGGAGGACGTATGCACCGGCACATCAAAGGCGAATTCTGCGATCATCCATGCCGGGTTCGACGCCGAACACGGATCGCTTATGGCCAGGTACAATCTGAAGGGATGCCGGATGTATCCGAAACTGGCCGAAGAACTCGGATTTGATTACAGGAACAACGGATCTTTGGTGCTTGCACTCAGCGAGGAAGATATCCCGAAGCTGGAAGCTTTGAAGGAAAACGGGATCAAGAACGGTGTGGAAGGTCTTGAGATTGTCGACAGAGCGCGCCTGAAAGAGCTGGAGCCAAGCATCGGTCATATTCCGGTCGCTGCGCTTTATGCGCCAACCGCGGGAATCGTATGTCCTTTTGGCGCGACGATTGCGTTTGCGGAGAATGCGTATACCAATGGCGTGGAATTCCGGTTTGATACGGAGGTGAAGGGACTGACGCCCAGAGAAGATGAAAAAGGTGAGAAATACTGGGTCGTACAGACTGCGCAGGGCTCTGTCCGCACCCGTGCGGTCATCAACGCGGCGGGCGTCTACGCGGATATTCTTCACAATATGGTTTCCGGCCGGAAGATCCACATTACGCCGAGGCGCGGGGATTACATCCTGCTGGATCGCCGGACAGGAGGGTACGTGAAGCACACGGTCTTCCAGGTACCGGGAAAGTTCGGCAAAGGCGTTCTTGTCTCTCCGACCGTTCACGGAAATACCATCGTCGGACCAACGGCTGAGGACATCGAGGACAGAGAGGGCGTGGATACCACCTCGGAGGGCTTCGCGGATCTGATGGAAAAGGCAGGCTTTGCCTTTGATGATCTGCCTCTTCGGGAAGCAATCACAAGCTTCGCCGGCCTGAGAGCGCATGAAGACAGACATGATTTTATCCTCGGAGAAGTGGAGGATGCGCCGGGCTTCTTCGACTGCGCCGGAATCGAGTCCCCCGGTCTGTCCGCCGCGCCTGCGATCGGCGAAGAGATCGCGGGTGAGGTCGCAAAAAAACTGTCTCTCGCGGTCAATCCCTCCTTCAACGGAAAGCGGGAAGGCTTCTTCGATCCGAAGAAGGAGATGATCAAGGATCCGGATGCACTGAGCCGCATGATTCAAGAAAAACCAGAGTATGGACGAATCGTTTGCCGGTGCGAGCAGATCAGTGAAGGCGAGATCCGGGACGCGATTCGAAGACCGCTCGGGGCGAAGAGTCTGGACGGTGTCAAGAGGCGGGTGAGAGCCGGAATGGGCAGATGCCAGTCCGGTTTCTGCTCCCCGAAGATCATGGATATCCTGGCCGAGGAGCTTGGCGTAGATGTCGCGGACATCACCAAGTCGGGCGGAGGCTCGAAGGTGATCGTCGGCTTTGTAAAAGACAGAATAGGGTGATTGGGCGGAAAGAATATGGATAAATTACAATACAATCTGATCATCATCGGAGGCGGACCAGCGGGGCTTTCCGCCGCGTCAGCGGCGTATGATGCCGGGGAGAGAAGCATTCTTGTGCTGGAAAGAGATACGCGTTTAGGCGGTATTCTGAACCAGTGTATTCACAACGGCTTCGGTCTTCATACGTTTCAGGAGGAACTGACCGGACCGGAATACGCACAGCGCTACATAGACTTCCTTATGGAGCGGGGGATTGCGTATAAGAGCGATACGATGGTTGTGTCCGTCAGTGCCGGAGAGGACGGGATGAAAGAAGTAGCCGCGGTCAATGAAGCGGATGGGCTTCTCCTTTTGCAGTGCAAGGCGCTGATCCTGGCAATGGGGTGCCGGGAAAGAAGCCGGGGCGCTCTGAATATCCCGGGATTCCGTCCGGCAGGAATCTTCTCAGCGGGAACCGCGCAGCGGCTGGTCAATATCGAGGGATACCTTCCGGGCAGGAAGGTTGTCATTCTGGGCTCCGGCGATATCGGGCTGATCATGGCGCGCCGCATGACACTGGAGGGCGCGAAGGTTCTGGTGTGCGCGGAGCTTATGCCGTACTCCGGAGGACTGAAGAGGAATATCGTGCAGTGCCTGGACGACTTTGACATTCCGCTGAAGCTGTCCCATACCGTAGTGCGGATCGAAGGAAAAGAAAGAGTGGAAGGCGTCGTGATTGCCGAAGTCGGCCCGGACAGAAAACCGATTCCGGGAACGGAGGAGCACTATGAATGTGATACGCTTCTGCTGTCGGTCGGACTGATCCCCGAAAATGAACTGTCGATCGGGCTTGGCGTGAAGATGAGCACGGTTACCAACGGACCGATCGTGAATGAATCCCTGGAGACATCGGTTCCGGGCGTATTTGCCGCGGGAAATGTTCTCCATGTGCATGATCTGGTGGATTATGTTTCGGAGGAGGCGAATCTTGCCGGACGAAGCGCAGCCGCTTATATCAGCAGCTTTGAGAAAGAGAGCAGTTCCGGACAGACAGACCGGATTCCGATTGCGGTGTCCGGCGGCATCCGGTATACGGTACCGGCCTGCGTGGACCCCGGAAAGATTGCCGACTGGCTGAAGATCCGGTTCCGGGTGGGAGAGATCCTCAGGAATCGGAAGGTTGTCCTGTATCTGGACGGGGAAAAAGCCATGTCGAAGAGACGCCATGTCATGGCCCCGGGAGAAATGGAGGAGATCCTGCTGACAAAGAAGGAGCTGAACAGACATCCTGACCTGAAATCGATCGAGATCAAAGTGGAGGAGGGCTGACGATGGAGCATAAGGAACTGACCTGTATCGGATGCCCTCTGGGCTGCAGACTGGATGTGATGCTTGACGAGAAGGGCGCTGTGACGATGGTGACCGGCAACACGTGCCCGAGGGGGGAGAAGTACGCGCGCAAGGAAGTGACCGCGCCGACCCGTATCGTTACAAGCTCCGTGCGTGTATACGGAAGCAGGACAGTAGAGCGGATGGTTCCGCTCAAGACCGCTTCTGATGTTCCCAAAAGCAAGGTGATGGATGTGATCCGGGATCTGGCAGGGGTTTCTGTCCCGTGCCCGGTTCAGATCGGCGATGTCCTCCTGCGCAATGTCGCCGGAACGGGAGTTGATGTGATCGCAACAAAACATGTGGAGTAAGTATGAGCGAGACTTTCATTCTGGGCTTTGAAATTGTGTCTGTCCTGTTTGCTCTGTTTGACTTCTTCTACGCTTACAAATCCTACCGGCAGGCGGAGGAAATGGGGCGCTTCCTTGGCGCGTCTGCTTTCTCTGCCGGGGTTATTGTGATCTGCTATCTGTTCAGTATCCGGCCGGGGACCTATCTCAGCGCGTCTGTTGCGGCATCTCTTTATTTTTCCGGGATCGACTGGATGCTGGTGTCTTTAACCCATTTCATCTTCCTCTATACGGGGCGGAACAAGACGAAGCTTTCGATATACGCAAGAAGGATGATCCGGGTCATCGCGGCAGCCGATTCCGTGATTCTGATGACGAATATTGTCTCGGAGATCGCGGTTCATTATGTGGAGAGCGGTTCCCGGGTTGCGCCGTATACTTATGAGATGAAGCCGCTCTATATTGCTCATCTGCTGTTCAACTATGCGTTGATCATTTTCATTATGTACAACCTGTTCGCCAAGGTGATTGCAACGCCGAAGATCTATCAGAATCAGTATTTTCTGATTATCTTCGCGATCTGCCTGGTTGTCCTGCTGAACGCGTATTTCCTGTATCCTTCCGGAAATGACATCTGGGGAAGCATTGACATCTCTGTGCTTGCCTATTCCCTGGGCTTACTGATTACCTACTGGGCGGCATTTGAATATCGGTTCCGTTATATGCCGAGGGTTTTGTCCATGACGGTCTTTGAGAATATCGACCAGGGACTGGCTCTGTTTGACAATGATGAGGAACTGATCATGCACAACGAGCGCTCATCCGAGCTGTTGGGTAAAAAGCTGCCGGCGAAGATGCCGTCTTCCGAACTTGTTTCCCTGCTGCAGCTGCATGACGTGGATGATGCGAAAGACCAGTACAGCATCCAGTGTGAGATGAGCAGCGGGAAAATACTTCGGTGCGATTATACAAGACTGCGCGATGACAAAGACGGAGTCATCGGCAATCTGTACGTGCTGACGGATACCTCGAATGAAACGGATCTTCTGACCGGATTCCAGATGTGGATGCGATTTCGCCAGACTGCGCTGGAGCGGCCGGAATTGTTTTCTTCTCCTGTAACAGCGGTTATTTTCGATATTACCGGACTGGGAGAGGTGAACCGCACCTATGGCAGGGACGCGGGAGATCAGCGGATCCGCCGGCTTGCGAGGCTGATCAGAGAACTGATGCCTCCTGAGTCGTATCTGATTCGCGGGTATGAGGCAAACCTCGTCGCAGTGGTGCCGGGATCCGGGGAGGCAGATCTTCTGGAGCGCACCCGGCAGATTGTGGAAGCAAGCGGGACTGCCGTGCATTTCGGGATCAGTGAACTGTCAGAAAGAGCAGATCTCCCCGCGGAGAATGCGGAGCATGAGATGCGAAAATACCGGGAGGAATCCATCGGGGAGAATCATACGATCGTCGAAACGATTCAGACGGCTGCGTGGGATCTTCAGGTAAAGAAAATGCTGGATCACCACTCCGATCATTCCCAGGTACTGACCTCTTTGATCAAGGCACTGCAGGAGACCGACTCCGAGACAGAAGCACATGTGCAGCGGACTCAGAAAATGGGAAAGCTGCTGGGAAAACGGGTTGGCCTTACAGATGCGCAGCTGTCGGAATTAAAGCTTCTGTGTCTGCTGCATGATATCGGAAAGATCGGCATTCCTCTGGAGATTCTGAACAAACCCGGGAAGCTGTCGGAGGATGAATGGGCGGTTCTCAGAACGCATCCTGCCAAGGGGTATCAGATCTGTATGAGTACGCAGGAGCTAAGCCCGATTGCAAGGATGGTTCTGTGCCATCATGAACGCTGGGACGGAAAAGGCTATCCGGAGCAGATCGCCGGTGAGCACATTCCGGTTTTGTCCAGGATTATCTCGATTGTGGATGCATACGATGCAATGGTCAATGACAGACCTTATCGAAAGGGCCTCAGTGTGGAAGCCGCGCAGGAAGAGATCCGCCGATGCGCCGGCACTCAGTTCGATCCGGCGCTCGCGGAAGAATTCCTGACGCTGCTTCGGGAACATCCAGAACTGGCAGAGGGAGAGCGTACCGGTGCTCCTGAGATCGGGATTCTGTTCCAGAGCTTTACGCAGGAGGAAGAGGACGGAAACACCTTCCCGGTCCTCTACAGCCGTTATGTTCTGGATGTGGAAGAGCGGATCGAAGAGGTAGACGAAACCTTTACGCTGCTGACAGGCTATTCCAGGGAGCAGGCAGCCGGGATGCTGCAGTTTGACCTGATTCCACCTGAGGAACGGGCGAATTATATCGTGACGGTCAGCAACATGCTTTCCAGGGGGAATCTTGTCTTCCTGCAGCATGAGATTCTGAAAAAAGACGGCAGCAGGATCAGCGTTCTGTGTATGGGCAAAAAGTATTATGACTCTGCATTGAAAGCGTACAGGAGCGAGATCCTGATCACACCGGCGAGGAATGAGTAAACAGTGCCGGATGTGTTTTGCCTGCTGTGACAAAGGCTGCTGAAACGGCTGCGCGGACATACGCAGGCACGCCGACGGCGTACCGGAAAGAAAGGAACATCATCGTTATGAACAAAAAAGAAATCTCCGAGATCAGGAAGCTGCTGAACCCGGTGCATCAGACAATCTCCCGGATCGCAGGCTGCTATGTGAGTGCACAGAAGGAGAAGATCGTTTCGTTTGCGCGCAGCTTCGGCCTTCTGGAGGAAGAGGAGATCTATAAGTACCTGGATCTGTTTCGGAAAGGCTTATCCGGAACTCTGGGAAAGAACCTGATTAACATGGAGTTTCCGGATGAGCAGGAGACGGAGGGCGGCCGTGAGGAATTTCTGTACCGGCTCAATCTAAGCCGCCTGGAAGATGAGGACCTGCTGGAAGAATTCTATGACAAGGTCATCGAAGGGTATCTGACATCGGAAAGCTATCTGATCCTCCTGATTGCGAATGATTATGACGTCCCGAAGGTGGGCAGCGATCAGATCGAGCAGTTTGACGCGTCCGAACAGGTCTATTCCTATCTGCAGGCATTGATCTGCCCGGTCGATCTGGCGAAGCCCGCTCTTTCCTATGACAAGGAGCAGCAGTCCTTCCGCAGCAGGATCCGCGACTGGGTGGTCGGCATGCCGGCCGCCGGCTTTCTGTTCCCTGCTTTCAATGAGCGGATGAGCGACATCCACGCGGTGCTGTATTATTCGAAGAATGCGGAGGATCTGCATTTTGATCTGACAGAGCGTGTACTCGGCTGTCAGCTGCCGCTTCCGGCGCCGCTTCAGAAAGAGGCCTTTACAGCCCTGGTTGAGGAAACGCTGGGAGAGAACTGTGATTTTGAGACCGTCAAGGCCATTCACGACACCCTGCGCGACAAAAGGGAAGAAGCGAAGGATGATCCTGAGCCGGTCACGCTTGATCAGCATGATGTCCGTATCATTTTGTCTGAGGCAGGGATGAAGGAGGACGCAATACCAGCCTTTGAAGCTGCCTATGAGGAAAACGTCGGCCAGGACAGCCTTCTTCATGCGTCCAATCTGCCGGGCACGAGGAAGTTCGAGGTACATACGCCGGATGTCACGATCACGGTGAGTCCGGACCGCACCGACCTGATCGAGGAGAAGATGATCGACGGCAGGAGATGCCTGGTGATTCCCATTACAGATGAGGTGACGGTGAACGGAATCCGGCTGCACTGAGTTCTGTGCTCCGGCCATGTGCCATGTCTGTTATGCCCGTGCCTGAGACTGCACGGGCGTTTTTTGGTTTGCGCGCCATGGGCGCGCTCTAACTGAGCTGCCTCTTTGCCCGGGACATCGGAACTCCCTTTGCGCGGTTTATCCGGGAATCCCGGATCCGGAAAGCAGTGGAGCTTCTGCACAAAGGGGAGATACCGATGAAGGACGTCGCCTATGAAGTCGGCTTCACAGACCGAAAATACTTCGGCAAGGTTTTTCACGAGGTAATGGGCCTGAGTGTATCCGATTACATGAAACAGCAGCTGTAAAGCGCAGTTTTGAAGACCGGTCAAATATCCCGGGTGGTATCGTCCGGAGCCTGGTCCATATGACCGTCGCGGTACATCGAGAACTGATCCATCGGATAATTTTTGAGGTTTTCCAGAATCTTACGTCCATCCGCTTTCTGCAGCAGCTGACCGCGGGCTTTCATGACAAGCGGCTCTGTCTCATGCTTGGACGGTCCGCCGATACAGCCGCCCGGACAGATCATTCCTTCGATAAAGTCTTCCTTCAGGCGGTCGTTCTGCAGAAGCAAGAGCGCCTTGCGGCATTCATCGCCTCCCGCGCACTGCCGGAGCGTGATGTCGGAGGTATCCTCCCCCATTTCCTGCATAACT
>CADBZI010000037.1 GCA_902799015.1 uncultured Lachnospiraceae bacterium
CGGTTCAAAGTCGTGTTTGATCGCCAGGTCAAGGAATACAAACGCGACCAGCATCATAACATAGTTGCCCCATGTCAGATTCAAAAACGCAGTCTGATGCAGAAGATTTGACATTGTAGATGCAATGTAACCCATTGATTAACCTCCTAACGTCAGGATCTTACCAGGTCCGGCGAATCAGTTCATAGTTGCAAGGACCTGTCCGTTCTCGACCGCGTCGCCGGCAGCGACTTCGATGGAAGCGATGGTGCCATCCTGCGGAGCGACAACCGGAATCTCCATCTTCATCGCTTCGAGAATGATGATCGGATCTCCGCCCTTCACCGCCTGTCCTGCAGCGGCTTCCACCTTGAATACCTTGCCCGGTACGGAAGCGGTAACCTTCACGCCGCCTGCGCCAGCTGCCGGAGCCGCTGCCTTCGGAGCCGGGGCTGCCTTCGGAGCTGCCTTGACTGCCGGAGCCGCTGCCGGTGCTGCTGCCATACCTGTTCCTGCGCCTTCTTCTACCGTGACATCATAAACTGTTCCATTTACGGTGATCGTATAATTCTTCATCTTAACATTCTCCTTATTCAATCTTTTCTGTGATCCGCTGACAAAGCAGCGGCTGCGGAAAGCTTACGCTCTCCAGTTGCTCTTTCTGCCTCTTCTGCGGATCGAACGGACGACAAATCCGTCTGCGGGAGCTTGTTCACTTGCCGCGATCGCCGCACTGATTACCGCTATCAGTTCCAGATCATCTGTCTCCTCAGCCGGTGCTGCCTCTAAAGCGGCCTCAGCCGGAGCAGGTACTGCCTTCACAGGAGCAGGTGCTTTCTCTTCCTTCTTCTTTCCGCCCAGAAGATCCGGAATCCAGTGAATCTGGCTGATGATGAATGTCAAAAACAGCAGAACCGCAAAAACGGTGCCCAGACCGATCAGGGTGTTCATACCTGCCTTGCCGACGTTCGCGCTGAACGAATCTTTGACATCCCAGCTCAGCAGCGTCACGTTTCTCGCAAGATCATAGGTAAAAGTAACCGTAATCTTCGAATCATTTACCTCAGCCAGCGCATAGTCACAATCCAGGTTCATGGTCAGAACCTGATCTGTCATGTCTGCCGTATAACTGTTTACTCCTTTGAATTCCCCGCAGGAATCCACATTCGCGTACCAGTTGCGGAGCATCTTGACCATGGCCATGGTCGCGTCATCTGTCTTCGTCAGTGTTGAGGAATCCTTCATCGAGTTCGCAATGTCGCGCACTGACAGGTTAATCTGTCTGTTATAGCTCGTGATCATGTTCTCGAGTTCGGATACAGACAGTTTTGACAGTGTGGCAAGCTGCTGCTCAACCTGCTTCTCGATGGACGGATACTGCGCCTCAAGGGAAGATTCCCCGGTCACACTCTCCGGCTCCAGAAGGTCAGCCTCCGTTTCCGCTTCCGTCTCATCCGCCGCGGACGAGGCCAAGGCAGCTTCGGCTTCTGTCGTCTGTGTCCCGTCAGCCTCCGTCTGGGAAGCAAACGCGGTCATACATCCGATGGAGACAGAGAGCGTAAGCGATGCGGCAAGCAGAGCCGCAAATAATCTTTTTCTCATCTGCATGTCACCTCACTCAAACCGTTCCGTGTTTCTTATCAGAATGCTCTTCCGCCTTCGTATAAAGCATCTCAAATGCGCCAATTACCATCTTACGGGTATCTGCCGGCGCAATCACCGTGTCAACATATCCGCGCGCTGCCGCCGCATCAACACTCTGCTGAAGCTTTGCATATTCGGATGCTTTCTCATTCAGTGTCGCGTCATCGCTTCCATCATACATGATGCCTGCCGCAAGCTTCGGATCCATCATACCGATCTGAGCGCCTTCCCACGCGAAGGTGATGTCCGCGCCGAGTCCCTGGCTGTTCATGACCATGTATCCTGCGCCAAACGCCTTGCCCGTGATGACATTTACCTTCGGAACCGTAGCGTCAGCCAAAGCATAGGACAGCTTCGCGGCAGCACAGGCGAGCCGGAACTCATTTTCCTTATCCGCGTAGAATCCGGTTGCATTCGTCACCGTCAGAATCGGGATATCAAACGCATCACAGAAGCGGACGAATCTCTCCGCCTTCTCCAGTCCCTTCGCTGTCAGCAGCGGTTTGAATTCCTCGGCCTTTTCTCCCTTTTCATCATACACTTCCGTACGGTTCGCGATCGCGCCTACGGTTGCGCCATTCAGCTTGATGAAGCCGGTTACCATCTCTTTCGCGGCAGCCGCCTTGACCTCACACAGAAGATTCCCGTCGGAGATCTGACTGAGCAGAATGGAAGTGTCACCAGCAGCGCCTTCGATGTTATCGCAGGATCTGTTCAGATCATCGCCGGCCTCTGCCAGAGGCGCTTCCTCAGCATTGTTTGCGGGAAGAATCGATACGAGCGCTCTGATTGTGGCAAGAATCTCTTCCTCGGTTCCGACAAAGTCCGCAAGGCCGCTCTTCTCACTCTGGAACTTCGCACCCGCGGTATCTTCTTCCTTGTTGCCTTCCAGCGCATTCGGAGAGTTCACATACAGCTTCGCGCTTTCTCCCTCCATGAATACGAAGTCACTCATCCCGGCCGCAACGGCAAGAGAACCGCCGCACTTACCCAGAACTGCCGTGATCTGCGGAATAACGCCGCTTGCAAATGCCATTCTGCGGTTCAGCATGCCAAAGGCATTCAATGCATCCGCGCTCTCCTGAAGCCGCATGCCGGCACTGTCGAGCAGGCCGATCACCGGAGCTCCCATCTTCATGGCAAGGCTGTACAGACGTACAATCTTCTTCGCATGCATCTCACCGATACTTCCTCCGAGGACCGATGCATCCTGGCTGTATACATAAACCAGGTTTCCATCGATCAGGCCGTATCCGGTGATGACGCCATCTGAAGCAGCCTTCTCTTCTGTCAGGTTGAAATCCGTGCTCCTTGCTGTAACAAGTGAGCCGATCTCAACGAAACTGCTTTCGTCAAGCAGAGCAGCAATCCGGTCTGCTGCCTTGCTCTTTGTCGTTTTGCTCATACTTAGACCTCCATTAATAAGAAATCAAAAATTGCCACCATCCATACTAATTGAAAACGAAAAAAAAGGCAAGCCATAATGACCTGCCCTTTTTGTCAGTCAAAAGAAACTGTTTTCCTCTGGTCTTACCAGACATAAATTCTGGTTCCGACCGGAATATTCGTATCGTCATAGATCCAGCGCGCAGCGGGACCCTGAAGACGTACACAGCTGTGAGAAACCGGAACCAGTCCGATCTTGGCCTTCTGGCCGCCCTTCCACTTATGCATGCCATATCCGTAGATGAAGGTGTACCACCTCAGATTCGAAGTCGTTCCGTAGCTCACCTTCGGTGCCTTCTTCTGAACTCTGTAGATCTTCTTGAAGGTCTGATCGAAGGTCGGCGCATCCACCTTACCCGTTGAGCAGGGATATTCCTGAATCAGGCTCCACTGGCTCGACCCGTTGCTCTTGCTGAACACATTCACCCTCTGTTTGTCAAGGCTGATCCAGATCAGCTTGTCCGGAACGGTCGCTGTAGCGTTAATTCCTCCCTCTCCGTTGACAAACGCTTCTTTTGTAGCCTTGTCATAATCACCTTCTATGCCGGTGGCCATCGGTTTTTTGAACTTCAGAGCACGGTTCGGAATCCAGCACAGCGTTCCGTCGGGAAGCATGCACTCACTGATGCCTGCCTTGATATGATAATCCCTCTGAACTACCGTCACCGTCGTATTCTTGCTCACCGTTACCTGCCCGCTCGGAGTGGTTGCAGATCCAACCGTAGCCGCCTTCAGCATCTTGGAGGTCTTTGCTTTCCACCAGATTGTCTTGACCTCCTGCGTCTTTGTTTTCTGTGCAATTCTTTTTGCTCTTTCCTGCAGTGCCTCATCACCCGGCTGCGCAAATGCCTGCGCCCCAAAAGTCAGAATCATGATTGTCATAGCCAGAAAAACCGCAACTGCTCTTGATGTCTGGAAACGTTTCCTCATCCTCATTACTCCCTTCTGCTCCCCTTTTCCGTAGTATCCTGTACATGAATACAGTCAAGATTCACACATATTTTAGCAGATCCCTTACCGGGAATTATTAAAAGTATCTTAACTTCAGTCATTTCAGGACTGTTTTCGTTACAAGGGGTTCCAGAAACACATCCGTGATGCCTCCGCACAGCATATCCGCATATTTGCCGCTGCGTCCGCTCAGGTCGATGGTATGAACAAAGGGCCGGAAAGCAGGATCTTCCGCAAGCAGTTTTCTCACGCTTTTGATCACTTCTGCTTCCATGATCCCGCCGCCGATGGTTCCCACTGTTGACCCGTCCGCGCGGATCAGCATCCTGGTGCCGGCCATACGCGGCGTGGAGCCTTTTTGGGCTGTGATCGTCGCCAGAACAGCATCCTGCTTCTCTTCCGGATCAAAGGCTTTCAGAATTGCCTGCATCAGTTCATCCGGCAGCAAGCTGACAGGAGGCATCTCCTTCTGAACCTGAATGATCTGTGCCACGATGGAGACCGCAATCTCCTCCGGCGTCTGCGCGCCGATCGACAGGCCAATCGGTGCATGGATCCCTTCTGCCAGTTCTTTCCCGAATCCCTCTTCCTGCAGGGATTCTCTCAGCTTCTTTGCTCTGGTGTGACTGCCCATTACGCCGACATAGCCAAACGGTTTTTTTAAGATCTCCCGAAGACATTCGAGATCAAAACAATGCTCCCTGGTCACGGTCACATAGAAGGTATTCCCATCCGACGGAAGCCGGGAGAGAATCTCCGCATACGACCCGCTGTACGTTTCTTTCGCTCCTGCGGCTGCAGCTTCCCTGGCATATGCTTCACGGTCATCAATAACCGTAACATGCCATCCCAGAAGAGCCGCCATCTTTGTCACAGCCTGCCCGACATAACCGCCTCCGCAGATGACCAGGCGGCATGCATGTCCCAGCTTCTCACAGAAAACCGCCTCCCCGGGAAGCGCTTCCATCTTCTCCTGGCTGCATCCGGAAGACCACAGTGTCTGTCCGTCTTCCAGCAGGAGCTTCTGTCCTGCACAGGCTCCGGAAAGAACGGTAAGCAGCTCGTATTCTTTCCCTGGTTTCAGGTTGTTCAGGATCTCGTACAGCTGTTTCATATGCAATCCTCCTCCCAGGCGCTGCGTTAAACTTCAAGCTTCAGCTTTGCTTCTTCTTCCGCTTCTGCCTTGAAATCCTCCACCTTCACAGGACTGATTCTCGGCAGGTCATCGATGGAGTCCGTGCCGAAATGGCGAAGGAATTCCTCCGTGGTCCCGAACAGAATCGGTCTTCCGGGCGCATCCAGCCTTCCGGCCTCACAGATCAGGCCGTATTCAAGGAGACGGTTGATCGCATGATCACAGCTCACCCCCCTGATCTTTTCAATCTGGGATCTGGTGACAGGCTGCTTGTAAGCGATGATGGAAAGCGTCTCCATCACAACATCGGAAAGATTGATCTTCCTCGGCTGCCGCACCAGACTGATCAGGGCAGGATACTGTTCTTTTTTTGTCGCAAGCTGGTAGCGTCCTTCCAGCCGGATAATCCGGATCCCGTGTGAGGGATCCTCATATTCCTGCTCCATCTCATTCAGGACCGTCCTGATCTGCTCTTCTTCCACTTCGAGTGCCTGCGCGATTGACTCTGCGTCGATGGAATCCCCCATGGAAAAAAGGATCGCTTCGAGTGCTGCCTTCAAAGCTGCCTTATCGCTGCTTACCTGTCCCGGGCGCTCCTCAACGGTCAACAGTTCCCCGTTTCTATCCTCAATTTTCAGCTGTCCCATCCGGCTTCTCTTCCCTTTCCGGCAGGTCGGAGTCCTCCGACCATTCACTCATAAAATCCATCCCGTCATCATTCCATTGAGACGGATCATTTGCCTCAATATTAATCTCTCCGAAGTTGTCATTCTGCGTCACATAGATGCGTCCAAGCTTCATCAGCTCCAGAATTGTCAGAAATGTCACTACGGTGTACATGCGTCCTTCCCGCAGCATAAGAAGGGATCGGAACGTGCAGCGGCGCCGGTTCATAATGTACCGTTCCACAAAAAGAATCGCTTCCTTTGTGTCAATCTGCTGTTTCTCAATCTTTCCGAATCCTGCTCTGACCGGATCCCTCAGGTCTTCCCTTCGCTTCATGACTTCCTGGAAGACTTTGTACAGACCCTGCAGCGTCACGCCTGCCTTGTCCAGCACCTCATCCGGATCGACCGGTTCCCGGTATTGCAGCACCTGTCTCGGAATCGAAGGTCTCCGGACCAGAACACCCTGCGCGCTCCCCTCTCTCTCCCTGAGCTCGAACGACATATATTTATAGGTCTTATATTCCAGAAGCTGGCGGACCAGCTCTTCCCTGGGGTCGATCTCCTCTCCCTCTTCATCCTTCTCCGCCGGAAGCAGCATGCGGGACTTGATGTCAAGAAGGGTCGCCGCCATGACAAGGAACTCACTCATGACATCCATCTGAAGATTCTTCTGTGTCATGGCATCAATGTATTCCATATACTGCTGTGTGATCAGCGCAATCGGAATGTCATAGATGCTGACCTTGTTCTTTTCAATCAGGTGAAGAAGAAGGTCCAGGGGGCCGTTAAAAGCCTCAAGTTTCAGTTCGATTGCCATTTTTTATCTCCACAATTACCAGCTCTGCCGGATTGTTGACTCTGAGATTGACGGTGTGTGTGCCGAGTCCTGCGCTGACGATCATCTTCGAGGTTCCGCTCTCATACAGTCCGTGCTCATAGTGCGGAAACAGTTCGGGATCCGGACTGATCACGCCGCCCAGCATCGGAAGCCTTGCGATACCTCCGTGCAGATGGCCGGACAGCGTCAGGTCCGCTCCCCATCCGGCATAAGCAGGAAAGTACTTCGGATGATGCGCCAGCAGAATCTGAAACCTGCCTTCGCGGCGCGTTCCGACCAGCCGGCAGATCTCTTCCACACTCAGATTCTTGTGATACCGGTTCCGGAAATACCTGTAGTCCAGCTCCAGCCCGGTAATGGTCAGTTCCATCCCTTTCAGTCTGACATCCGCGCTCTCATTGTGAAGGCAGACCACACCCGCCTCGTGCAGCTTCTGCTCATAACGAAGGTACTCTGCCGGATACCGTCTTGCCATTCTTGTCTCATGATTGCCGTTTGTCACATATACCGGAAGGCTGCGGGCCAGCTCACTGACCAGCGAAACCGCCTGGTCCGTCCGGAAATGTCCGCCCTTCATAAGAACGAGATCGCCGGCAGAAAGAACGGCATCACAACGCATCTTTCGGATCATCCTAAGAAGCGAGGGAACGTCCGAACGGTAGACCCGGTTATGCAGATCTGCCAGAACCGCGATTCTCACAGGCTCTGATGGTTCCTTTGCCCGGGATCTGTATTGGATCTGATATCGTGATTGTCTGATCTTTCCCATGATTGCCCTCCGGAAGGGTATAGACTGGAAGATGCCCCCGGCCGCTGCGGCCGGGGGCATCTGTACCACTCAGGGTCAGTTAAACTTGCGCTTACGAGCTGCCTCAGACTTCTTCTTACGTCTGACAGACGGCTTCTCATAATGCTCTCTCTTCCGAATCTCCTGCTGGATACCGGCCTTGGCGCAGCTTCTCTTAAAACGGCGCAGTGCAGCGTCCAGTGATTCATTTTCACGAACAATTATGTTTGACATTCTTTCCTTCCCCTCCCTCCAGTTGTGGATTGTGCACACCAACTGTCCGGGTTTTCTGCACGATTGATAGTATAGCACCCGTTCCGCGGTTCGGTCAATGGAAATCTTTCCGTTCAGGAGCCCTGTGTATGCCTTGTACCTGGTAGGGGTGTGACTTGCAATTACTTCAACTGCTCGGCCAGCACTTTCCGGGCTTCTTCCAGTGCGGCATCTACGCCGCTCGGATCCTTGCCGCCTGCCATGGCCATGTTGGGGCGGCCGCCGCCACCGCCGCCGACCAGCTTCGCGACACCCTTGATCAGGTTGCCGGCATGCGCGCCCATCTTCTGGGCTCCATCGGTCGCGGTTGCCATCAGCTGGACTTTCCCGTCATTGACAGAAGCCAGCAGGATAACGCCTTCCTTCAGCTTCTCCTTCAGACTGTCTCCCAGCTCACGCAGGCCGTTCGCGTCTACGCCTTCCATCTTTGCCGCAAGGAAGGAGGTGCCGCCGATCTGCGTCACATTGTCCATGACATCTCCCATGGCATTTTTCGCTGCCTCACTCTTCAGGGCATCAATCTGGGCATGTGCTTCCTTCAATTCCGTCTGCAGAGCACTGATTTTATTCAGAAGATCGTCCTTGCCGGTCTTCAGCAAAGATGCCGCCTCCAGAACTTCCTTCTCCAGACCGCGGTAATACGTGATCACATTGTCGCCGGTCAGCGCTTCGATTCTTCTTACGCCGGCCGCGACACCGGACTCAGAAAGAATCTTGAAGTTCTTTATGTCAGCGGTATTCTTCACATGCGTGCCGCCGCACAGTTCCTTCGAGAATTCGCCCATCTCAACGACACGGACCTTCTCTCCGTACTTCTCGTCAAACAATGCCATCGCGCCGGTCTTCTTCGCCTCATCCAAAGACATGACTTCTGTTACGACCGGAATCGCCTCCGCGATCTTCTCGTTGACCATGTCTTCCACCTTTGAAAGCTCTTCGGCTGTCATGGCCTGGAAATGAGAGAAGTCGAAACGCAGCCTGTGCGGGTCTACATAAGAGCCCTTCTGCTCTACATGCGCGCCAAGCACTTCCTTCAGTGCCTTCTGGCACAGGTGTGTAGCGGAATGATTGCGGCAAGTCGCCTTCCGGAGAGATTCATCCACCGTCAGCGTGACCTGATCGCCTGTTTTCAGCATGCCTTTGACAACGCTGCCGACATGGCCAATCTTTCCGCCGCGCAGATGGATCGTATCCTCTACGGCAAACTCACCCTCCGGTCCGATGATGCGTCCGTGGTCTCCGACCTGGCCGCCCATGGTTCCGTAGAAAGGAGTCGTATCGACAACAATCGTTCCTTTTTCTCCGTCTGTCAGTGCCTGCGTCACTTCCGTCTCGCCGGCAATCGCTGTAATGGTTGACTGATCTGACAGATGATCATACCCGTCGAATTCCGAGGTCAGTTCCACCGGAAGCGCATCGTAGACTGTCGCGTCCGCTCCCATATAGTTTGTGGTCTTGCGTGCTGCCCTGGCTCTCTCTCTTTGCTGTTTCATGCACGACGCGAACTTCTCTTCATCCACGGAGTATCCCTTCTCCTCCAGAATCTCCTTCGTCAGATCCAGCGGGAATCCGTAAGTATCATACAGGGTAAATGCATCCTCGCCGTCCAGGATGCTGCTCCCGGTTTCCACCATTTTCTTCTCAAGGTCGGCCAGGATGGAAAGTCCCTGATCGATCGTGCGGTCAAAGTTCTCCTCCTCCTGGGAAAGCACCTTGAAGATAAACTCTTTCTTCTCTCCCAGTTCCGGGTATCCGTCCTTGGAGGTCTCAATCACGGTTCCGGACAGCTTTGACAGAAACGCGCCGTCAATTCCGAGAAGTCTTCCATGACGGGCAGCCCCTCTGATCAGGCGGCGAAGCACATAGCCTCTGCCCTCATTGGTCGGCATGATGCCGTCTGAGATCATAAAGGTCGCAGACCGGATATGGTCCACAATTCTCCGGATGGAGACATCCTTCTTCTCGTCCTCATGGTATCTGGTATGCGCAAACTCACACACCTTATCGCGCAGCGCGACAATCGTGTCCACGTCAAACATCGAATCCACGTCCTGACATGCGACAGCAAGACGCTCCAGACCCATACCGGTATCGATATTCTTTTGTTCCAGGGTTGTGTAGTTTCCTTTTCCGTCATTCTCGAACTGTGTGAAAACGTCGTTCCACACCTCCATATAACGGTCACAGTCACAGCCTGGCGCGCAGGTATCCTTCCCGCAGCCGTATTTTTCTCCGCGGTCATAGTAAATCTCGGAGCAGGGACCGCACGGGCCGGCACCGTGCTCCCAGAAATTGTCTTCTTTTCCAAAACGGTAGATGCGCTCTGCCGGAATACCGATCTCCTTGTTCCAGATCTCAAAAGCCTCGTCGTCATCTACATAGACAGACGGGTACAGACGGTCAGGATCCAGGCCCACTACCTCGGTCAGAAACTCCCAGGACCAGTGCAGTGCTTCTGTCTTGAAATAGTCTCCGAAGGAGAAATTACCCAGCATCTCAAAGAAGGTTCCGTGGCGGGCTGTCTTTCCGACGTTCTCGATATCTCCCGTACGAATACACTTCTGGCAGGTCGCCACCCTACGTCTGGGCGGAGTCTCCGCACCGGTGAACCAGCTCTTCATAGGTGCCATTCCGGCATTGATCAAAAGAAGACTCTTGTCATTGTGCGGAACAAGCGAAAAGCTCGGCAGAACCAGGTGACCCTTGCTCGCAAAAAAGTCCAGATACATCTTTCGCAATTCATTAACACCGTATTTTTTCATGTCTCAATCGACCTTTCTTCTTAGAGCGCAACACGCGCGAATTTTTTCTTTCCCTTGCGAAGGACGATGCCGCCGTTTTTCAGCTTGTCCTGATCCAGAACAGCATGGACATCCGTAACCTTTTCCTCATCCACCGTAACACCGCCCTGCTCGATATTCCTGCGGGCATCCGAGCGATTTACAGCCAGCTTTGCAGCGACCAGAGCCCCGATCAGATCAACCTTCTCATCACGGAACGTGGACAGGTCAAGCACTACCGCCTCCAGATCATCCGTGTTCGCCCCGCCTGCCGCAAACAGCTTGCGGGCACCGTCCTGGGCCTTTTTCGCCTCTTCCTCTCCATGGATCATGGAGGTCAGCTCGTATGCAAGCACCTCCTTAACGCCATTTAATTCCTGGCCTTCCTTCTTCTCATACTCCGCAATCTGCTCCAGCGGCAGGAAGGTAAGCAGCTTCAGGCACTTGATGACATCCTTATCGCCGACATTGCGCCAATACTGATAGAACTCATAGGGGCTTGTCTTGTCCGGATCCAGCCACACTGCGCCCTTCGCGGTCTTGCCCATCTTGTTGCCCTCGGAATTCGTCAGCAGCGTGATGGTCATTGCCTCGGAATCCGATCCCGGAATCTTTCTGCGGATCAGCTCACGGCCGGCGAGCATGTTGGACCACTGGTCATCTCCGCCGAACTGCATCCTGCAGTTATACTTCTTGTAGAGCATATAGAAGTCATAAGCCTGCATGATCATATAGTTGAACTCAAAGAAGGTCAGTCCCTTCTCCCAGCGAAGCTTATAAGCCTTTGCCGCCAGCATCTCGTTGACGGTAAAGCAGGTGCCGACCTCCCGGAGCAGATTGATGTAGTTCAGATCCATCAGCCAGTCTGCGTTATTGACCGTGATAGCCTGCCCAGGCCCGTCTCCGAATTCAATGAACCGGCTCATCTGCTTCTTAAAGCATTCACAGTTGTGCATGATCGTCTCCACCGTCATCATGGGACGGGAATCTGTTCTCCCGGAGGGATCTCCGATCATGCCTGTGCCGCCGCCCAGAAGGGCGATGGGACGGTTGCCTGCCATCTGCAGCCTCTTCATCAGGCACAGTGCCATGAAATGTCCCACGTGAAGGCTGTCTGCGGTCGGATCAAATCCAATGTAAAAGGTCGCCTTCCCGGCATTGATCATTTCGCGGATACTGTCTGCATCCGTCAGCTGTGCAAGCAGCCCTCTCGCCTGAAGTTCTTCATATACGCCCATAGTATTATTCACCTTTCTGTGTTTTATCATTCAGGTTCACGGTCATCCTTGCACGGGCCGCGGCCTGGCTGCTCCTTCGCGGAGCCATTTCAAATCTGCATCTGCATTCACAAACAGAAAATAGTATACAAACCGCATCTGGAAAAATCAAGTGATACCGTGCCCAATCAGGGGCCAGGCTGCCGAAGCTCTGCAGGTCACACCCTTCCCAATACCTGCGGCGCACAGGGCTCCTTCGCTGCGACCCCCAAAAGTCTCCGCTCAGAAGCCCTGTGTACGCCTTGTGTCTGGTCAGGGTGTGACCTGCGGCGCCGAAGTCTACACGCAACCGGAAATTGTCACACCCACCGGAGCTGCGGGATTGCCTGAGACGGCAGAATCATTTACAATAGGAAAATAATTGTTCTGAGAGGCACCTTACCTATGGAGAAACCTGTTGTAACCATCTACACGGACGGCGCTGCTCGCGGCAACCCGGAAGGGCCGGGCGGCTACGGCGCGATCCTTGAATATATCGATTCCGGCGGACAGCTTCACACAAAGGAGCTCTCCCAGGGATATGAGAAGACCACAAACAACCGGATGGAGCTGATGGGCGCCATCGCAGCGCTCGAGGCGCTGAACAGGCCCTGCACAGTCAGCCTGTGGTCGGACTCAAAGTATCTGATCAGCGCTTTCAATGAACACTGGCTCGAAAACTGGGTCCGGAAAAACTGGATGCGGACCAAAAAAGAGCCGGTCAAAAACGTTGATCTGTGGAAACGACTTCTTGCGGCAGCCGCGCCCCATACCATCTCCTGGTTCTGGGTAAAAGGGCACAGCGGCATGCCTCAGAACGAACGCTGCGACGCACTCGCAACAGCAGCGGCAGACTCCAAGGATCTGATACCCGATCCCGGTCTGATCAAAGAAAACGCGTCAGAAACGCCGGCGATGTTCCGGAATTAAGGAGAGCAATCATGTCAATGCATTTTGAAAAGAAACTGCCGGTTCCCGCGGAGATCAAGGCTGCCTATCCTCTCTCCGAAAGATCCAGGCAGGTTAAGTTAAAACGCGATCAGCAGATCCGGGATATCTTTACGGGAAAAAGCGACCGGTTCCTTCTGATTATCGGTCCGTGCAGCGCAGACCGCGAGGATGCTGTTCTGGAATATCTCGACCGGCTGGCTGCAGTACAGGAAAAGGTGGAAGACCGGATTCTGATCATTCCCCGGATCTATACAAACAAGCCAAGAACGAACGGGAAGGGATACATGGGACTGCTGCATCAGCCGGATCCGTCTGAAAAGCCGGATCTTCTGGCCGGTATCATCGCGATCCGTGAATTGCATATGCGTTCGATCGAACAGACCGGCCTGACGGCCGCGGATGAAATGCTTTATCCGGAAAATTACCGCTACCTGGATGATGTGCTTAGCTATGTCGCGGTAGGCGCCCGCTCTGTGGAGGATCAGCAGCACCGCATGACAGTATCCGGAATGGATATTCCGGCTGGTATGAAGAATCCGACCAGCGGAGATCTGCGTGTCATGTTCAACTCCATTATCGCAGCCCAGGCAAGGCACAACTTCATCTACAGAGGATGGGATGTGACATCAGACGGAAATGAGCTTGCTCATGTCGTTCTGCGCGGCTCAGTCAATAAGCACGGAAATTGTCTTCCGAATTATCATTATGAAGATCTGCTTCTCACGGAAAGGCTGTATGATCAGTACGACCTGAAGAATCCCGCGATCATCGTAGACTGCAACCACGCAAATTCCAATAAGCAGGCACAGGAGCAGATCCGGATCTCTCATGAGGTGCTGCACAGCCGCTCCTGCAACCCGGATCTGAAGAAGCTGGTCAAGGGACTGATGATCGAGAGCTATCTGGTCAGCGGCAGGCAGGACATCGTCGGCGGCGAGGGACATGTCTACGGCAAGTCCATCACCGATCCGTGCCTGGGATGGGAAGAATCCGAAGCGCTGATCCTGGATCTGTACGAGCGCCTGTAAACAGACAAGACAGCCGCCCCAGCCTTCTATGTCTGCTGTGACCAGTCGCAGCGGCGGCGGGAGAGATTCGGATTATAGGCAGGATCTCCTTCTCTGAGGATGCGCGCACGCTTCTTCCTGAACAGGGCCTGCTCTTCGGCGAACCGTTTTTTCTTTTCTTTTGTATCTTCTCCTCCGCGGGTCAGGGACTCATGGTGAATCATCACAGCCGCAGGCTCCAGGATGATGCGGTATCCATGCTCTCCCAGGCTCAGGCAGAAGTCCACATCGCCGAGTGCGACGCTGTATTCGTCCGGAAAGCCTCCCACCGCAAGGAATGCCTCCCGCTTTACCATCATACAGGCCGCAGTCACTGCGCTCATATCCTGTGTCAGAACCGCGCGGCCCATATAGCCGGGGTCTTCCCCGTTTTCCGCCACCATCATGGAACCTGCATATCCCATAAGTCCGACTACAATGCCGGCGGACTGTACCCTTCCGTCCGGATACAAAAGCTTCGGGCCGGCAGCTCCAACCTCCGGTCTTGCCACCTGCGCGAGCAGGCGTTCGATCCAGTCTCCGGAGCGTACCGTCACATCGTTATTCATCAATATAAGATATTCACCCTTCGCTCTTCTGACGCCCTCATTGATGACTTTCGAAAAATGAAACTCGTGCGGATACCGTACAATCTTCGCTTCCTTGTTTTCCTCCAGCTTCCTGTACAGTGCGAACGTTGGCTTCTGTACGGAGTTGTTCTCCACCACAATGATCTCGATGTTCTTCCAGGTTGAGCGGGTTCGGATCGAGAGGATACAGTTTTCAAGAACCGAGGCATTGTCTTTGTTGGGAATCACAATCGATACAAGCGGCTCTTTCGGAATTTCATACGCGACATGAAAGGTTCCTTCGATCGGACCATCCTCTGCCATCCCCCTGCATCCGCTCTCTTCCAGATCCTTCTCCAGGGCTTTGCGCATCCTCTCATTCAGGACGTCCTGTTCCGGAGAGGAATCCACTTCCTTCCGGACATGACACAGTACTTTCGGCACATGCCTTACCCCTCCCATGGAAGATGCGATCCGCATGCAGCGCAGTGTAAAAAGATAGCAGAACGCAGGATCGGAAAGACGGTGCTCCGTAGGCATCCGGTCTTTGGCTCCGTCCGCGTAGAGGCTTCGGATGATGCCGACCCGTACCAGAAGCGGCCGGTCTATGTAATTAAACGCTCTCAGATAGTCCGGATTGTAATCCGGCTTGAACAAAGGATCCGAATAGATCAGCCCCCCTTCTGAGGGCACATAGGAATCCGTATCTGTATAAACCGCGTCCGCGCCGTCCTGGAGGGCAAGAATCATTTCAAAGACAGCATTTCTCTCCAGGAGATCTCCCGGTCTGACAAAGGTCAGATAATCGTCATCCCCGATCCGGGAATGCAAAGCCTGAGCCGGAAAAACCAGAGGATAGGTCGAAGCCTTTACGGACCGCAGCGTGTCCGCGCGCATCTGTGCGGACAGTCCTTCGCCGGCACCGCTTTTCGTTTCCGCCAGCATAACATAGACCTTCGGCATCCTTTCCAGGTGAAGCTTCTTCTGGTAGCCTGCCTGGACAGAGGAGATCTGCTGCCTCTGAACCCATTTCTGATAATCAAATGACCGGTCGCGCACTTTCTCCACCGCGTGTGCAGCAAACTCCTTCACGCCGCGTTCTCTCAGATAGCGCAGTCCTTTCCTGGCTGCAGGTTCGTGTTTTTTCTCTGAATCCATGCTGTTTCCTCTTTTCTGTCTCACAGATGCAGATACTGCCGGTACGGCTTTCTGTCTTCCCGAAGTTCGTCTTTTGCGGTCCAGCTTCTGCCCACAAGAGTCAGATTCGGATTGTAGAAGGGATCTCCTTTTTCCAGCTCCGCCTGCCACCGGTGGACAAAGATCCGGATCTCCTCGTGGAAGCGTGCTACCTTCTGCGGAGTGTCCTCACTGCCGCGGGAAGCCGATTCATCGTGCAGGAGGCAGGCCTGCGGACACATCAGAATTCTCAGGCCTTCTGAGCGAAGACGCATGCACAGATCAACATCGTTAAATGTAACCGCCAGGGACTCATCCATTCCTCCGACCCCTTTGTAAAAGCTGGTCTTTAACAGCATGCAGGCGCCTGTAACGGCACTGACATTATGCGTATGGGAAAACACCAGTTCCGAAAACGGCTCCATTGGCTCTGCGGGGGATTCTCCTTCCCAGGCATGACCCGCGATTCCTCCATGGCCCAGAATAATCCCGGCATGCTGCACTCTGTTGTCCGGATACAGCAAAAGCGCGCCGACAGCGCCGACACAAGGCTTTGATGCCAGCGCATACATCCGGGCAATACTCTCCGGCTCCAGAATACAGGTGTCATTGTTCAGGAGCAGAAGGTATTCTCCTTTTGCGAAGGCGGCGCCGTGATTGTTGATTGCGGAATAATTGAAAGGCTTATCCCATGTCAGAACCCGGATCCGGGCATCGGATGCCTCCAGTTCACGATACAGTGCAAAGGTCTCTTCCTCTTCGGAGTGATTCTCCAGAATCAGGATCTCAAGATTGCTCCAGGTGTTTACCGTAAGCAGCGAATCCACACAGCGCCTCAGATCCGCAGCATGATCCTTGTTCGGAATCAAAACACTGATCAGAGGCCTCTCCATGGGAGAGGGCTGCACACATTCTTCCCTGTCGGAAGGCTGCACATCATACTCTGCCGCGTCATGATACAGAACCTTCGGAATATGTGCGATGGATACCGTCTCCTTTTCCCCCTCCCGATTTCTAAGGCAGACCTTTTTCAGAAACCGGTAAAATGCATCTGTTCCGAAATCAGGTCCGGATGCCTCGCGCGCCAGATCCGCGCGCACCAGAACGACATTTCCCATATAGTTTGCGCAGGACAGAAGGTCCGGATCAAAATCAGGGCGGAAGGAAGGATGGCATTTGTGTCCGTCTTCTCCGATCACATCCGAATCAAAATAGATCAGTCCGATGTCCTGCCCGTCCTCCTCTGACAGACGCCGGGCACACTCCCACAGCAGGTTGGGACTGATGGTGCACGGTCCGTTCACAGCCAGGATGAATTCGGCCAGCGGTTCTTTTTTCAATGCGGTAAAGTTCCTGTAAATCTGCAGGTTCAGCGACTGAAAAAAGGGAGTACGGTCTTTCGCTTCCATCGAGGCGATCACGCCGATCCTCGGCTGATGAGAAAGCGGGGTCTTCTCCATCTTCTGATAATCATGGGAAGACAGACGATTCCGGCTGAGCCATTGCGCATAGGAAACCTCTCCTGGCTCCCTCCCCAGGAGTCTGTCCGCAGCCAGAATCGCGCCGGATCGTATTCCGTGATCCCTTACATAAGAAACTGCCTGACTCAATTTCATATTCCGTACTCCTTCACAATTCAAGTCTGCCTCCGGCAGACTTGCGGCCGATCGTACGACGCAGCGCTCGTCTTCCTCCGTGCGCTCGCGGCATCCTCCGAAGGCTGCATCACACAGCCCGCTGTCAGACCTTCAGCGTGCGGACTTCAGCAGCTTTTTCAGAGGCTCCTTAAATGGAATATTCGCCTCCGACAGCTTCCGCGCCATACGGTAAGAGGTCGTGCTCTTCAGCATCTCAAGCGATCCTGCCAGCATCTCGTTCTCTTCCCTGAGCCGGTTCATCTGCGCTGCCTGGCCGCTTCCCTTTACGAGCGGATTCGCCATGGCAAATCCCTCCAGAAGAAAATCAGGATCCTGATCCCTGCGTCTGGTTACCACCACAGGCATCGGAGGAACCATGCACGCATCATACAGGGCGCGATAAGCATCATTCATCTGTGCAACACTTCTGCCTGCGGTCGCGCGGACATTCTTTTTCTTCTCCTCCAGTTCCTCCGGATGTTTCCGGATGTGCGCAAGCAGATCTCTGACCTCAGCTCCGGATGCGCCGGCCCGAAGCAGCCATCCGCCGGAAGATGCACGGATTCGCTCTCCTACCGCCCCCAGATCCGTCCCGATCACCGGAATGGAACAGGCCCATGCTTCGGACAAAGTATAACAGAAGGTTTCCGCCCAGAGCGGCAGGATCAGCGCCACGTCAATCCGGCTCGCTTCCAGAAGATCATAGATATCATCCTTCTGGTAAACCCCTGAAAAACAGACATTGTCCGGCGTCTTCACAGAACGGATCGCCGGATCGCCTACCTCCCCGTAAACATACAGACGGAAGGAGGAATCATTGGATGTCATCAGCTCTTTCAGAACGCCGGATCCCTTTGCCGGCGTCACACCGCCAAGATAAGCAACCTGCAATATGCTGCCGTCAGATTTTTCCTGTTTCCACACAGTGCGGTAGATCCGCCCGTCTGTCCAGACATTTTCTCCTTCCCGGATCAGAAGCCTGATCCGGATACGCCCTTCCTTTAAGCCGGGAACCCGGAACACCGCATGAATCCCGCTCCACAGATAGTCCGGCTGTGCGGTCGCTGTAGCGACATCAGGGCGTGCATGTTTGCGCACCTCCATACAGAAGACTTTTCCGTCCGGCCCTGTCACTTCGATTAATATCGATGTTTCTGCGCTGCGCACTCCCTCAAGATATGCCCACCCTGAGATATAATGAAAGCTGCCCCCGTCTCCGGGCATCTGATCAAGCCTGGAATGCATCCGGTCTGTCCGCTGCACTCTGTCAGGCGTCCTGACCCGGACAGTTCCGGAAGAAACCCGGTCAATTCCGTGTGGAATCACTACACTTCTTGCTTCCAGCGAAGGGAAGACCTCACACATAATCCTTTTCGCGCTCTCTGACGGAAAGATCAGCTTCTGGCAGCACAGCAGCGCACGTTCATTTTCCTCTCGCAGACACTTCGCACAGCCCGCGTCCGTGGGATTCAGGAACCGGTCCGTCATCGGGCAGAATTCTCCGGACGGCTGCAGAAGCTTTGTCGTCGGACAGGCATAATAGTAGTCATGCAAGGTTGCAAGCACCGGAATCTCCAGTTTTCTGCACACATGGAAAATATCCAGGGAAAGCCCCTGCGTATGATGCACATGAACCAGATCAATCGAGAAAGAAGACAAAATAGAGGTCAGCACCTGTTCAAGATGCTCATCATAATAGACCGGGAAAGGTTCCTCGCTTCCGATCGGAAACTTCAGGGAGATAAGCTTTGACCCTGCATCCGCGCTTTCCTCTTCCTGCAGAAGCTCCCATTCCGGAAGCCCTTTATCCTCCAGATAGATGGTCAGCCGGAGCGCATCCTTGTCCCTGGAGCACACGAAGACGTTCGCGTCCTTTTTTGCTCCGGCAACCAGATCCCGTACGTGGAGCTGTGTTCCGCCGATGCTGTGATGGGCGATCTGGCGGAAGTCAAGGTGCAGAAAATAAAGAAGGTTCCGCTTCCCGTTGTCGAGGCACTGATGCAGCAGAAGATTGTCCCGGATCTCGGAATCCGGATTCTCCCGGCAGTAGGCATCATTCGCCTCCATGAAATGCGGATAGCGTTTTCTCAGGATCTTCTCATGTTCCTCGATCAGTCTTCGCTTCTCTTCCGTCTGAAAGGAAGCGGTTCCCTTGTGATAGATGAACGTATCGTCACACAGCACATGGGTAAAGCCCAGCATGGAGCAGCGGAAACAGAAGTCGTTTTCCTCCCCGTACCCGCGGCCAAACGTTTTCTCATCAAATGCGCCCGCCTGCAGGAAGGCCTCCTGGCAAACATACATGCAGAAGCCGACTCCGACACACACGCGCGGATAGCGGTGGAGAGATACCCGCTCCACCAGCTCTGCATAGGAATCCGGTGTATATCCCTCCGGAAGCGGATTGTCCTTCAAGAATACCGGAACGGACGCAAGGGTTGCCGCATTGGACAGCGGCGTCACGGTCGCAATACGCTTTGAACGGTGTGCGCAGGATTGAAGTTTTTCCACCCAGCCTGCTGTTACGATCGTATCCGAGTTCAAAAGGATGGTATCACGGTCAGACCAGAAAAGCCCCTTGTTGACATTTGCGGAAAAGCCCAGGTTCTTCTCGTTGAAGAGGGCAATCATGCCATGCTCCGCATGCACATCCCTCCCGGCGCACACCTGGCTCAGAACATCTCTTACGCGCTTGTCCGGACTGCAGTCATCGATCAGAAGGACCCGGTGCCTGGAAAGATCTGTATTTCTTCTCAGGCTATCGATGCAAAGCAGCAGATCCTCATACCCATTGTAGATGGGGACGACGATATCTACCGCACTGTGAATGCTGTTTCTGCCCATACTCCCACCCTTTCTCTTTCACGAAGTTCTGAATTGCCTGGCGGCGCGGCGCGCCGCGCGGCCCAACACGCCCAGGCGGGACTGCCGCAGCAGTTCCTGGCTTTTGGAAAGTGCCCAGTAAATGTCCTTTGTTTTCACCTTCCCGAAGAGGTGGATCTTCGCAGGAATCTGATCAAAGCTCAGCCGGTAAGCGGGATCCATCGTAAGAAACACTTCACCGTTTTTATGAATCGCGGATGCATTCATCGCTTTGAGTTTTCCCTGCTCAGCCGAAAGGTCACAGATGCAGGCCGTTCCTTCCAGAGGATCAAAGCGCAGTGCCCGGATCTCTTCCGGCTTTTCCAGATCAAATGTGACATCGTACGCTCCTTTCTCCAGAACCACATCCCTGTGAAGGGCTTCTTCCTCGCGGAACCCGTTTCCGCGGTCTGTGTAGAGCGTCGCTGTCAGGCGGACATTCTCTCCGGACCACTGTAGGTCCTTCAGATCCGCCTTTCTGGCAGGGACCGCATACAGCCCCAGCTGATTTGATCCCGAATTCCTCCAGAAGCTGCCCGACGGGAAGCGTCCGCTCCATCTCCTTTCTGGAGGAATACAGCTCATTGACAGCACGCCACAGGAGGAACAGGGCAGGGACAGGCGTTTTTGTGATCCACTCCCCGTCAATGACCTTCTCATGGTCCCCGTCCCGGAAGATGTTGTCAAGAATCAGGTCAAGGTTCGCCGGACTTACCATGCAAAGATCCGTATCCGGACGTGCAGGGCCAAACAGCTTCGTGAATTCTTCCGTATATTCACAGCCGTCCTGCGCGTTGTCCAAGATCCGGTCCAGAAGCAGCCGGAAGGCTTCCCGGATCGAAGAAGCATCCGCCTTAAGACACTGCGCAAGGCTTTTTGTCTCAAGGAACGGATACACGATGGATCCGTCTTCTTGCAGATCGCCTTTCAGAAGCGGCATCGCTGTTTTGCCGGAGGACACCTTTCCGTCCTGTGCTTCCTCCCATTCATGCATGCGGAGAAGATGCAGCTTTGCTTCCTCGCAAAGAGGACTCTTCACGACATATTTTGAACCGTCCTTCCGCCTCCTGATCACAGTCTGAATCCGAAAGGCGGGGCTGCGGTCTGCACTGATCTTGGCATAGAGCACCTCGTCGCGTACATGGGCCTTACGGGCTTTCTCTGAGCCTGCTTCGATCAGGAAGGAGTTCATGAAGCTTTCCATCACACCTTCCTGCACAAGACTCTGTGCCATCTCCTGCTCATTGAACAATTCCAGACGTTTTTCATCGAAATTCCACGCGTTTTTCCCGAATGCGTCCGCACGGAGCGTCTCTTTTGTGAAGATCTCATTCGGAAATTTATAATCCGGATAGGGATAGAAGTATCGCCGGTACGAAAGGCCGCAGCACTCGCAAAGCTGCTCCCATTCCGCCCTCGAGAAGGTCCGGACAGAGGAATTCTCCGGATACTGTTTCAAGCCTTCCATGTAATTCTCTGTGTGATCCTCAGGAGCGCCGGAGAAATACTTTAATCCCAGACGGTTCTCGATCGCGATCAGCAAAAGACCATCTTCCTTCAGATAACCGGCGCAGTGCTTCAAAAAGGTTCCGTACGGATCCGTTCCTTCCGTGAAGGAGCCGGCATACTCGAATACGCCGTTCAGAATAACGTAATCAAATGGTCTGTCGAAATGCATGTCATTCAGATTCCCGACCATGATCGTGAGATTGTCAAATCTCTTATTCCGCTCGAAATTGATCTTTGCCCTTAACCGTGAAAGCTCCACGCTCGTCACATGGCCGCATCTGCGGCACAGGAGGGATGTGATCGCCCCCGGTCCCGCGCCGATCTCCAGAACCGATGCATTCTTCTCGAAGTCATACCAGGACAGGATATTTTCCCTGACGTTTGAGAGATGGTATAAAACAGAAAATGACCTGTCTCCGGACTCCTCCAGGCTCTTTCCTTCCTGTACAATCTGAAGGATCCTCTCCTCCACACTGCCATCCGAATACTGATCATCTCCAATGTAATACTGTGTATCGAACTGTGCCATTATTCCTCCGGATCCAGCACGCAGGTGCTGTTCATGTCATAATATCCCACCGTGTCCCTGGAAGAGACAACCGTGAGAGAGATCACATCATACAGGCGGTGAAAGACACGGAACATTCCGTCCTGATACCCGGTGCAGCCGAGGGACAGAAGATACTCCCCTCCCTGCAGATCGATCCTCTGCGTAAAGGTGACAATATGCTCATCGCCGCTGTGCATGGTCGGAACCGGGATCTTCTCCATCGTCGTATTCGTTCCGCAGATCTCGATTCCCTTCAGATTCTTGATGGTGAACGCAAAGATCGGCTCCAGCACCGTCTCGCGGGCACGAATGCGCATCTTTACCGTGCATTCCGATCCCTTGATGAAATTCGAGGTCGGAAGGCCTTTCTCATCATACAGTCCGTAGTCGATGATCTCAGCATTCTTTTCCCCGTACTCCACCAGACTTGGATTGACCGGGAACTGATCTCTCCAGCGATTTTCGCCGGACTTCAGCGCCTGTCCGCCCTCTTCGGACGAGGTGGCGGCAGCATCTGCTGTCCCGGAGCCTTTGTGAAACTGGTCCACCAGCACCTTTTTGTAGATATCGATTGCTTCTTTCGGAGTCCCTTCGTATACCTTGTCTCCCTGGTTCAGCAGGATCGCCCGGTCACAGTACCTGGAGATTGCGCTCAGATCATGGGAAACGAAAAGAATGGTCTTTCCCTCCCGCTTGAAGTCCTCAAACTTCCGGTAGCATTTTGACTGGAAAAACACATCTCCGACAGAAAGCGCCTCGTCAACAATCAGGATCTCGGGATCTATGTTGATGGCCACCGCAAACGCGAGCCGCACAAACATGCCGCTCGAATAGCTCTTGACCGGCTGGGTGATGTAGTCCCCGATATCCGCGAAATCAATGATGGACTGAAGTCTTTGATCGATTTCTTCTTTTGAAAACCCGATCATGGTTCCGTTCAGATAGATGTTCTCGATGCCGGTGTATTCCATATTGAATCCCGCACCAAGCTCAAGCAGCGCACTGATCCGCCCGTCTACCTCGATCTTTCCCTCGGTGGGCGTCAGCACGCCGGTAATCAGCTTCAGCATCGTTGACTTTCCGGATCCGTTGGTTCCGATAATGCCAACCGTTTCCCCCCGCTTCACCTCAAAGCTCACGCCGTTGAGCGCATGCTTTTCCTTATAATTTTTTCTGAAATCAAGCCCCAGAGACTCCCACAGCCGGTCCCTCTGCCGTTTGTACAGACGGTAATTCTTTGTTACATTCTGTACACGGATGACCGGCTTCTCTTTGTTTGTATCTGTCATAACTCTTCCCTGTACACAGCTTTTCTACAGTACATCCGCGAAATGTCCTCTGCTTCTGCGGAATGTTTTCACGCCCCACAGATAAACCAGCGCCGTGAACGCCCAGAAGTATGCTGTGAGAAGCGGGTGCTCCCAGAATCCTTTGTGCAGGACAAAGGTATCGCGATAGCCATAAACGATGTAATACATCGGATTCATCTTAAAAAGAATGACAAGCCATTTCGGCAGTCCGATGGAAGTAAGATTCCACATGATCGGGGTGGCCCATACGCCGATCTGGAGAACGATTGCCACCAGCTGCTCCATGTCACGAAACAGAACCGTGATTGCACTGGTGCCGTAGCTCAGGCTCAGAACCATAAGAAACATGCAGAACGTGTAGTAAAAGACCTGAAGGGTGAAAAGCCCCGGAAACTTTCCGTACACACAGTACAAAAGCCAGGTCAGCGCCACAAAGAAAGCATGTACATACAATGCGCTGACTGCCTTGACAATCGGCAGGATCTCAATCCGGAACACCACCTTCTTGACAAGATAGCTGTACTCAATCAGGGATTTCGTCCCGCCCTGCAGCGCATCATTAAAATAAAACCACGGCACAAGTCCGGCCAGCATCCACAAGATAAACGGCACGCCGTCCACCTGTGCGGTCTGCCTCAGTCCGACCTGAAAGACAAACCAGTAGACCAGTACCGTCACAACAGGCTGAACCAGCGCCCACACCACACCCAGATAGGAACCGGCAAACTTTTTGCGGAAATCATTTTTAGCAAGCGGCCAGATCAGGCGCCGCTGTGTGATCAGTAATTTCAGCATAGACATTCACGCTCTTGCATACTTGATAACGCCGTGCACTGCGTAGCTGATAAACAGGCAGGCACTTTTTACAGGGCCGAAGCCCATATAACGATAAGCCCGGTAGGTCATTCGGGCACTCTTCAGCTTGTTCCCGCTCTTTCCGGAAGAGGACAGACGGTACAAAAGAAGAGGTTCGTTGACCGCGCATACCTCGTCATACCGGTTCAGAATGCTCATCCATGTAATGTAATCTTCATGAGAGTCTTCATGCACCATGGGGTAATGCCGGGCAACCTCTGTCAGCATGACAACAGAGGAACAGTTGATCTGATTGTGCCGGAGGAGATCCCTGTACGTCAGCACCGGCTTTACACCGATCACCCGTCCTGTCTTGCTGCCATCCGGTTTGATCAGCTCGCGGCCGGTACAGCACAGCACATCGCCGGTCTCAAAGATTCTGGCGAACTGCTTCTTCAGCTTATCCGGCCTCCACATATCATCGGAATCCAGAAACGCCACATACTTGCCCCGGGCAAGCAGCACGCCCCTGTTGCGGCTCTTCGCCGCCCCGAGATTCTCCTTGTTATGCAGATAAATCACACGCGGATCCGATTCATACTGACGCATGACGCTGTCCGGATTATCCGTCGAATTGTCATCGACAACCAGAATCTCCAGTTCCTGAATGCTTCCTCTTCCGATCCGGTCTGCCGATTCAAAATGCATATCCTGTGCGAGCACACTGTCAATGGCAGCCTTCAGCGTGGAAGCACTGTTGTACAGCGGAATAATGACAGAGACCAGAAGCCCCGGAAGCTGTGTGGCTGCGACGTCCTTTGCCCTGACCCCCTTTGGAAGCGCGGCGGCTTCTTCATAGGTGATCGGTGCAGCGGATCCCGGTGACTGATGCTCTACCAGTTTCAGTTCCCGGATGGTATCCTGCACCTGCTGCTCCATCTTTTCAGGATCCTTCGGAAGGAGCTCATCGCGCTCTGACGCGGTCTTCTGGGATGCATCCACACCCTCGGTATTCTCTTTCTGGAACAGAATCTTTACGGTTGTCGCGACAAGCTGCAGATCCAGCAGCAATGAGTAATTCTCGATATAAGTCAGGTCCAGCTTCAGCTTGTCATACGGCTTGGTATTGTACTTCCCGTACACCTGGGCATACCCGGTCAGTCCGGCCTTCACCTTCAGCCGGTAAGAGAATTCCGGGATCTCTTTCTCATACTGGGCGGCAATCTGAGGCCGTTCCGGCCTCGGGCCAACGATCGACATGTCGCCTTTTATGATGTTGAACAGCTGGGGAAGCTCATCAAAATGAATCTTCCTCAGAACTCTTCCGACCGGAGTAACTCTTGCGTCTTTCTTTGCCGCAAGTCTCGCTCCGCTCTTCGTCTCGGAATCTACCCGCATAGACCGGAACTTGATGATCTGAAACACCCTTCCATACTGGGTCAGCCGTTCCTGCCGGTAAAAAACCGGTCCCCTGTCATACAGCTTCACACAAAGAGCAATCAATACAAGCAGCGGAGACAGAACAATCGCAAGGGCCAGACATACCACAATATCCAGCAGCCTTTTTACGAACTGCTGCTCCGCGGTGAGTCCCCTGTTGCGCATCAGAAGAAGCGGCGTGTCGAACATGTGGATCTTCTCCGCTCCCATCAGCATAATATCCGAGATCTTCGGACTGCAGTAGCAGCGCACCCCCTTTTCAAAGCAGTACTTGACTAAAAGGTTGCGTTCATGGGACGGAATATCGCCCAGTATGCACGCTTCATGGTTCAGGATATGATCCTTGATGTAGTCGATCCCCCTGCTTACCGGCACCGCCTCCTCGATTTCATATTTATCTTTGCGGGAAGCGATGTTTTTCAGCAGCTTTTCCGGATTATGCTGGTCATAGACCAGAAGAACCGATTTGGGAGGATAGATCGTGTTGTAGATCCATCTCATGAAGATAACCCACACAATTACCAATCCCAGATTGACTGCGGTCAGCTTCAGCATGGGGGTGAGGTGATCCGGAAACTTCCATCGTCCGATCAGTGCCAGCTGGATATAAGCGAAAATATTTGTACAGAGTACAGAACAGATCTGCGCGATGATGACATCCTGAACGCGCATGTAGCCAACCTTAAATGCGCCGAACAGCTTTGACATCAGGAATATCACCAGCGCATAGAGTCCGATCAGAACCCAGTTTCCCCGTCTCCAGTAAAATATCTGAATGACAGATCTGCGGTTATACTCCGTAAACCAGATATAGGCAAAATTCGCCGTCTGCAGCCCGATCACAAGCAGGGACGCAAAAAACATGATCAGGCGCTTGTATCTTTCTCTATCCATGAATTAAACTCTCCGGAAGCGTTTTACTCCCCGGCTGCTTCCTCCAGAATCTCAGACAGAGCCCGGGCGGCCTCTGTCTCGTCTGTTCCGTCACAGCGCAGGCAGGCTTCCTTTGTAGAATTCACCTGCGCACTGAGAACGCTGAGCACACTCCTCAGGTTATAAGACCTGTCGCCGATCACAAGCTCACTTCTGCAGCGATACTCCATTGCCCGCTTGCAGATCTCTCCTGCAGGCCTGAGAAACAGACCACCGGAGCACCCTAGCCGGATGCTTTTCTCTACCATCCTTACTCGCCCTCCGTCTGAACAGCCTGTTTTGTGGAAATCACCGTCAACGACACATTCGACGCCAGTTCATATCCTTCCGGAAGCGCGACCTGTACCGGAAGCTCATAGCTGCCCTCCGCAGCACAGGGCGACAGATCAACACTCAGGCTGAGCGCTTCAGCGGTAAGCTTCTGCGCTTCCTCCGACAGCGCGTGTACCTTCACGACTACCTCATCAGCAGGAGTGAAGACCAGATCCATTCCTTCCGGCTTATTTGCGAAGCTGATCGAACTGAGCGGAATGGTCAGCGTGACATCGCCGCTCGCCTCAATCGCGACTTCGACCTGAACAGAGGGATCCGCATCCGTGATCAGCTTAATGCCGGACATCTCAGAGAGTGAGGCAGTCAGATCAATCTCCGTAGTGATATCCTCGGTAAGACCTGTCACGTCGATCTGATCAGCGACATCAAACATCGCTCCAAGCGCTTCCAGCGCCTCCTCTGTTCCGGCAACGCTGATCGTTTCCGGAATCGTGGTAATGCCGGAGACACGATAGCCCCAGGCAGGGCTTCCGGTTGTCTGCACCCGGATCGGTACATCGGTGCGGATTCTCCACAGATCCACCTGCACCTCAACCGTATGGTTCGTCAGAACATTTCCGTTCTCGTCCTTAAACTCAAGGCTGGCAAGCTGCGCGTCCGTAAAGGTATCTCCGTTTTTGTCATAGATCTTCAGAACGCTCGATACAGTAGTATCCTCACTCATCCCCTCAACATTCACAGGCGCAACCACCTGATTGATAATGTTGATCAGAGAGCCCGGTCCTGCGATGACGATATTCTTTCCCTCTGTGATTGTACTGGCTCCAACCTCCCAGCCAGCCTGGGGAACTCCCTCCGCAGAAACGGATGCAATATAGGTCTGTTCCACCTTGTCCTCAAGGGTAACCTTGAGACTGGAGGGCGTGAGTTCGATCTCATCCCAGGTCACCACAGGATTCGCGCATGTCACGGTAAGCGGCACGGTGTTCATCTCTGTGATGTTATTCATGTCAGCTTCCACGTAGAAATCAGAGCCGCTCCTGCCAAGCCGCTCCAGGACAGACTTTTTCTCCGTGACTCTCAGCGTCACGGTTCCGCTGCCCTGTGCTTCTATGACCTTGCCGATATCCGCGACCGAATCCTGATTGACGATCGTGATCGGAATATTCGGAAACAGCATCGTCCTCGTCGGATCGTTCGCGTTCGACACCATGAACCAGATTCCGATCGCGATCAGAAGCGACAGGAGTTTTATCCACAGATTGCCCAGAAGGGCTTTTCGGATCTTGTGCCCCATTATTTCCCCCTCCTGAACAAATGACTCTTTCTGCGCACCGCGGCAGATTTGTTCTGCGCTTCAATCAGACGATCCCGGAGGGTCATCTCGTTGACGTTTCGCTGAAGCGTTCCCCTGTAGGCCAGGGAGATCCCGCCGGTCTCCTCCGACACGATAATGGTAAGAGAATCCGTTGCCTCCGACACGCCCACGCCGGCACGGTGCCTGGTGCCCAGCGCCTTCGACAAAGACTTATTGTCGGACAGCGGAAGGTAGCACGTAGCCGCAGTGACACGGTCATTGCGGATGATCACCGCACCATCATGAAGCGGTGTGTTATGTTCAAAGATATTGATCAGCAGCTGGCTGGTCACCAATGCATCAATCTCAATTCCGGTTCTTTCATATTCTCTCAGGTTCTCATTCTGCTCAATGACAATCAGCGCTCCCGTGCGCTCGGCAGACATTTCCAGAGAAGCTCTGACGATTTCATCCAGTGTTTTGTCAGAAAACCGGCTTGTGTAATTTCTCGAGGATCCGAACAGGAAGGAATGGTTCAAAAGCTCCCGTTCTCCAAGGGTTTCCAGAACCTTTCGCAGCTCCGGCTGAAACACGACAACAAGGGTGATAATCGCGATGCTCATTCCCTGATTGATAATATAGATCAGCGTGTCCATCTGAAGCAGATAGATCAGTGCGAGCGCGACGGCAATGACCATGATGCCGCGCAGCAGGGTCCACGCGTGGGAGCTCTGAATCCAGTTCAGCAGCCGGTAAACCAGCCATGCCAGGATCAGAATCTCAAGAATATCGATCAGGGTCAGCGTCACATTCGGCAGGTCCAGCCGGGTGAGATAAGTATTGACCCTTGTAATGAAGGCATTCACCCATGAGATCATCCGCGCCTTCCTCCTCTTTTCGGCACAGCTTCGACATAGTAGCAATACTCGTCATCCTCGAACTCCAGAACCTCCATATGCCTGTAGTCAAGGTCTTCCTGCGACATGTGTCCGCTTCCTTTCCTTCTTCCGGAACGCGGCGGCTCTTCCCACAGATCATCCTCTTCGTATGCGGATCTGCGCCTTCTATTGTCGTTCCCGTCCATCCGGTTCATCCTTTCAAGCTGTTCCAGCATCCGATGATACTGATCACGCAATTCACTGATCCTTCGGGTCTTTGACCACGACAGCATCACCGAGATCAGAATCGTCACCGCCAGCAGACTCAGCCAGGCGATCAGTACAATCATGATCAGGTTTTTGGTCTGGTCCTTCGCAACCGCATCCAGCACCATATCCATATTCAGTGCAGCCAGGAGAACGGCCGCAGCAAAAAAGAGCAGCGTAACAGCAATCCCCCGTATCCATACCGGATTCGTGATCAAGTCAATCCGGCTGGTATTCTCGGCCTTTCGGATCTTTTTCCCGCTGTGCTTCTCAAGCATGGCAAGTCTTGTCATCAAACGGACTTTCTCCTGATCTGCCATTTCCGCTCTCCTTCACCTGCAGTGTTACTGGAAGTATACCACACAACCATCCCGGCGTCACCTTGGCGAAAAACCGGATTGACCTTCCTTCTCATCGGGGTATTATGGAAGTGAGAGTACGCATAGGTACCGTCCATGCATTTCGATCCCATTTCAAAACCTGATTCCTCTATCTTCTTTCCCGTCCTGCGCCCTCGCCTGATCCGTGTGGGAGCGGAGTTTCTGAATCTGCTCTATCCTCCCCGCTGTCCGGTCTGCGAGCGGATTCTGCTTCCCAAGGAAGACCTGATCTGCGGCGAATGTCAAAAGGCGCTTCCCTATGTAGAGGAACCGTTCTGTATGTGCTGCGGCAAGCCGCTCCTTCATCACGAAAAAGAACTGTGCGCAGACTGTGAGACACGCGGGCATATCTTTTCGGAGGGCAGAGCAGTTTTTCTCTATGAGAAGGGAATCCGTCTTTCCGTCAATCGTATGAAGTTTCTGAACCGGCGTGAGTATCTGCCCTTCTATGCCAGATGTCTGCACCGGCTTCTTCTCGAGATGGAGCCATACTGGCAGGCCCGGTGTCTGGTCCCGATTCCGATGCATCCGAAAAAGCGCGCTGCGCGCGGCTATGACCAGGCAGTCCTGCTTGCCCGTTCCCTGGCACGCATCAGCGGCCTGCCGGTATCGGAGCATCTCCTGATCCGAACAAGGCTGACAAAGTCCTCCAAGAAGCTGAGCCGCTCTGAGCGGAGAAAAAACCTTCGGGGTGTATTCAGCATACACCCCGAGGCGGTTATTCCCGAATCTGTCATTCTGGTCGATGACATCTACACCACCGGCACCACAATGGATGAAGCCGCCTTCACACTGAAGATGGCCGGAGTAAACAGAATCTTCTTTCTCACTCTGTGCATCGGTCTGGGCAGCGCATGATCCGGCATACGCGCTTTCCTTACCCTGCGATCAGTCGGGCAAGGCCCACCATCAGAGGAATTGTCACCATACTCAACAGTGTGGAGGCCACCACGGCCTGATTGGAAAACTCATAATCCTGATCATAGCGAAGCGCCATCATCGTGGCAGTTGTTGCCGTAGGGCAGGCGGACGGAATCAGAATCGCGTAGAAAAGCGCATCCCCGAACCAGACGACACGTCTTGCCAGTACCAAAAGCAGACAGGTTACCAGCGGTGCGGCTGCAAGCTTGATCCCCATAACCAGAAACAGTCTTGGTTTTTCCCGGATACCGGAAAGACCGGTTTCCGCCAGAACACACCCGGTGACGATCATTCCGAGCGGTGTATTCATAGAGCCAATATAGCTGACCGCCTGCTGCACATGAGACTCCAGTTTTATCTGCAGCAGGAAACAGGCGATTCCGATCAGCGTACAGAGAACGGTCGGGCTCATCAGCCCTTTCACAATCTGGGACAGGGACGTCTTTCCTGTTATCTCAACCAGGCCATGCGTCCAGCACAGAATGTTGAACGCAATCATGTATCCGGAAAGATACAGCACCGCCTCCGCTCCCAGCACGGCGCTGACCAACGGGATTGCCATAAAGCCGCAGTTGCTGTAGACAGCTAAAAAACGCTCCATCCCGATCCTGGGGTGCGACGACTTCTTTCCCAGCAGAAGACAGCTGACGGCAATCACCGCAAAATGGGCCAGAAAGCCGAGCACAATCGCAATCAGAAAGCCGTGTGCAATGGACGGGGTGTACTCTATGGAAAGCATCGCGTTCAGCAGCATCGCCGGTGTAACCACCATAAGCAGTACATTGGAGATGGTACGGTTTCCGTCATGATCAGACAGATGGGTTCGAAAGATGACATAACCTGCCAGAACCATCAGAAACATGATCAATGTCTGTCCGGCTAATATTTGAATCATCCTCTGGCTCCTCCCATAACGAAGCTTTGTAAATTGACGAACCGTTCCCGGATGCCGGTTTTGATGCAATATGGCATGCTGCTGTCAGCCCTTACATCTTCTCCGGAGCAGTAAACCCAAGCAGATCGATTCCGCACTCCAGGGTGCGAAGCGTCAGGCAAAGCAGCGCAATGTAGGACTCTCTTTGCGCCTGAAGGCTTTCTGTCATGATCTTTGTCCCATGATAGAAGCGGTTAAACTGATTCGCGAGTTCATAGAGATATCCGCAGATCTTATGCGGCGCAAGCTCCGCCCCGGCCTGAAGAACAGCCGGAACAAAGGAAGTCAGCGTCAGCTGAAGTGCTTTCTCATCTTCCGCTTTTGCCGGCAGAATCTGAAGGCCGTCCAGATCCCTCCTCTTCTTTCCGGTCTCCTCCAGGAATCTTCTCAGGATCGACTTGATCCGGACAATGGTGTAGAGAAGATAGGGACCCGTGTTGCCTTCAAAGGAGGTGAACTTATCGGTATCAAAGATATAGTCCTTCGAAGCCTGGTTTGACAGATCTCCATATTTGATCGCTGACAGCGCAACAATCTTTGCTGTTTCTTCGGCTTCAGCCGGATCGGTCTCATGATTCTCGCATATCTTGCGGAGCATCTCTTCATTGATCTCCGCAATCAGATTCTCCAGGCGCATCACGCCCCCGTCCCTGGTCTTGAACGGCTTCCCGTCCCGTCCGTTCATCGTTCCAAAGCCGAGAAAGGTCAGCCCTGTATCTTCGTCAACCAGCTTTGCCTTGCGCGCGCAGCGGAAAACCTGGGTGAAATACAGATCCTGCCTCTTATCGACGACATAGATGATATGATCCGGTTTCCAGTTCTCCATCCGCATCACGATGGTCGCCAGATCGGTGGTGTTGTAAAGAGATGCCCCGTCTGACTTCAGGATCATGCAGGGCGGGATCTTTTTGGTGTCAGTTTCCTCGGCCACATCCACGACCAGCGCTCCCTGATCCAGGTGGGCGTATCCTTCTTTTTTCAGGTACTCTACCAGATCCGGAATATACGGCTGTGCATCCGATTCCTTTTTCCACAGCTCAAAGGAAACATGCAGGCTGTCATAGTTTTTCTTCAGGTCTGCGATGGACACGTCCAGGATGTGCTTCCATACAGCCGTATATCCCCTGTGCCCGTGCTGCAGCTGTTCCGTCGCCTTCAGCGCCTTTAGGCGAAATGCCTCATCCTCTTTGGATCTTTGGCTTGCCTTCGGATAGATCTGCTCCAGCTCGCTGATCGTAAAAGGAGCCTCCTCGGGATACGCTCCCTCATATGCCTCATCGAAATAGGGCAGCTCCGGCTTGTCTTCGCTCAGCTGCGCGATGATCAGGCCCATCTGCAGTCCCCAGTCTCCCAGGTGAACATCTCCGATCGTCTCATGTCCGAGAAACCGCAGGATCCGTTTCACACTCTCACCGATGACCGCAGAACGCAGATGCCCGACATGCAGCGGCTTGGCAACATTTGCCCCGCCGTAGTCAATGATGATTTTCTTTTTCGTCTCTGCCTCAGGAACGCCAAGACGTTTCTCCCCTTTCATCTCATTCAGGAAGATCGACAAAAGCTGCGGTGACAGCTTCAGGTTCAAGAACCCGGGCGCCACAGCCTCTGCGCGCTCAAACGCGTCACACCCTTCCAGAATGCCGGCAACATCCTGCGCGATCGCAAGAGGCGCCTTATGATAGCGCTTCGCGCCTGCCATCGCACCGTTGCACTGATATTCGCAAAGGTCAGGACGGTTTGAGATCGTAACCTTGCCAAGGTCTTTGTCATACCCTGCCAGGTCAAATGCTTCCGCCACATAATTGCCAAGCAGATCCAGTATCTGTTCCATACGCTGTTGTTACCTCCTTGCTGTAATCAGGCTTTCCGACTGTCGTCCATCATGGCTCATGAATCCAGTCCAGATAGCTTTGAACCTGTTTTTCAAATCCATTGTCTGATGGCTCATAAAAATGAACCTCTCCCAATTCCTCGGGCAGATATCTCTGTCTCGAGAAATGCTTCGGATAATCATGTGCATACTCATACCCGATTCCTCTGTTCAGACTGGCGCTTCCCTTGTAATGCGCATCCTGCAGGTAGGGCGGGATGGAGAAGGTGTTCTCCCTGACCGCCTTCCTGGCTGCGAAGATGGCTTCCGTACAGGAATTGCTCTTTGGGCTTACCGCCACGCAGATCGCCGCATGCGCAAGAATCAGTTGGGATTCAGGCAGGCCGATTCTTTCCACTGCCTGTGCTGCTGATACCGCAACCACAAGCGCCTGGGGATTTGCCATTCCCACATCTTCCGAAGCGCAGATGATGATCCGCCGGGCAATGAAACGAATGTCTTCCCCTGCCTCCAGCATCCGCGCCAGATAGAACACCGCAGCGTCAGGATCTGAGCCGCGCATGCTCTTGATAAATGCAGAGATGGTGTCGTAGTGCTGGTCGCCATCCTTATCATACCGTGCCACTCTTTTCTGTATGCACTGAGCGGCTACTTCCAGTGTAATGCGGATCTTCCCGTCCTCGGAACGAGGTGTCGTGAGAACGCCAAGCTCCAGCGCGTTCAGAGCGCTTCTGGCATCTCCGCCCGATACATCCGCAAGGAAGGACAGGGCATCTTCCTCGATGACGGCATCAAACGCGCCCATTCCCCGCTCCCTGTCCTCCAGAGCTCTGATCAGAAGGCCGGCAATCTCCTTTGCGGACAGCCGCTTCAGCTCAAAGATGACGGACCTCGACAGCAGGGCGCTGTTTACCTCAAAGTAAGGGTTCTCTGTCGTAGCACCGATCAGAATGATGGTTCCATCCTCAACAAAAGGCAGCAGATAATCCTGCTGCGCCTTGTTAAACCGATGAATCTCGTCAATGAAAAGGATCGTACGCTTTGCGTACATGCCAAGCGTTTCCTTTGCCTGTTGTACGACTTCCTCCATATCCTTCTTGCCGGACGCAGTCGCGTTGATCTGCCTGAATTGCGCAGAGGTTGTATGCGCGATTACCTGCGCCAGCGTTGTCTTCCCTGTCCCGGGCGGACCGTAAAAGATCACGGAGCTGAGTTTATCCGCACGGATCGCTCTCTCCAGCATGCAGCCTTTTCCGATGATATGCTCCTGTCCGACAACCTCATCCAGAGTGCGCGGCCGCATCCTGGACGCCAGCGGGGAGACCGATTCCTTCTCCTTGCGGGCAGCGTATTCAAACAGATCCATCTTCCGGCTCCTTCTCTCTTTGCAGCCTGTTTGCCGCGGTTGGAAGGGCATCGGGCGTATCCTGTTCTATGGGATCCGCACCCATGCTGTTTGCACCATCCGTCTGAAGGCTGTCCGCCTCCGGTCCGCCTGCTTCCTGTCCGCCCGTATGCTCTGCCGTCTTTTGTGTATCGGTTTCCTCATCGGAGATCCCATAATAGGTTTCTCTCTGCTTTCTGGCGGCAACCATTCCGAACATATAGACGACTGCCCCGAAGATCCCTTTCCCGTCCATTCCGATCAGAAACCAGACAAGACCTGCATAGGAGACAAATTCAAGCCCCGCAGCCTTCAGGTAGGCCGCCACTTCTTCCTCTGTGCGCTGCGCAAGGGAATGCTTCAGCAATCCGCCCAACACGCATTTGATAAACCAGACAGCGGCAAGCAGCGTTATAATCAGCGCATAATACCACGTCCCGACCGGTTTTTTCAAAACCAGCGCCCAGATAATCAGTGCGACCGCAACGCCCGTCATGGCAAGGATGGCAATCCGGATGTTTCTGTCAATCCTGTCCTCCTGCTGCTGGCTGAGTCTTTCCTGATTCTTCAGATTATCCAACATCTCTGTGTCACCTCGTGTGCAAAACGCATCTGCATCGTATCAGTTTCAGATACCGTTGACAAGTTTCCCTTTCCGTGTCTATAATTCACGTCGCAAATCACAGCCGTTTCCGGGTCTGTGATCCTGTGCCCCGTACAGCAAACGATAAGGAGACCGTTATGGCAAGCCTGCTTCCCAACAACCCGATGATGCTGCTCAGTGTGGTCAATACACAGCTGAGGGATGAATTTTCCAGCTTAGACGAGCTGTGCGCATTCTTCAACCAGGACCGCTCCGAGCTGGAGGAAAAACTTGCTGCGATCGATTACAGCTACGACCCTGATCTGAACCGTTTCGTCTGAAGAGATACGTTCGGCGTGAAACGGGACTGCACATCCGGCAGTCCCCTTTTTTTTATTCTTCTTCCATCTCCACGGTATTTTCACGGGAAGATTCCGTCGCCGCTTCTCCATCCGTAAGCATATCCACATATTCCTGCGGAACGCCCGCGGAAGAGAGCTTCTCAAACATCCTGATCGCGGAAGCATCTCTCATATACTTAAAAAATGCTTTCCTCGAATCAACCCGGAAGGCATCTGAGACGTCAAATGGTTCCAGGCTGATGTCTTCGGCCTTTTTCAGGTCTGCTGTCAGGGTAAACCATTCGGTCCCGTTCACACGAAACAGCATGGTGCGCAAACCGTCTTCGTCCGTAAAGAATTCACAGTTCCATTCCATATTCTGCCAGGACGCTGTCAGGTCACCCGACAGCCAGCCGTCCTGAATCGCAAGAAGATCCAGATTCCGGATGATCAGCACAGGCATCGTCATACCGCTGTAGCTGATGCTGAGCGTCTCTTTCAGAATATCGTCCTTCAGACTGCCCTGAACCGCCAGTCCCCATGGCTGATTCGCTTTGATCTTCAGTTTCCGGAGAAAAGCAGGTCCGAGTTTTCCCTCAAAGGCATGGTCAGACCCGTCAAAGATTCCGTTGATATTGATCAGATCTGCCTTCATCCCGCTCTTTTCCATGGAGACGGACAGATGAACCGGAATATTGTTCTGGTCCAGTGCCAGCATGGCCGAAACGGAGTGTCCCTTTGCGTAGTCTTTTTCGGATGCCTGGATCAGCATCTGCTGTACCAGCTGCCAGAGCGCGCCCTGGGGAAGCAGTTTTGATGCTTTTTCTCCGACAGTCATCCGGAACACACGCTCCGCAAAGGAGCTTTTCAGAATCTGCTCCAGGAGCTCATCCTCTGACAGCATCAGCAGTGCCTTCGGAATCAATTCTTTCAGGTCGGATGCTTCAATCGTCCATGTAGTGGCATTGGCTTCTGTCTGCAGGCTCCCCGCGGAAACAGAAGCAAATCCCTTTTCCGCATGGATATATTCTCCCAGGCCTATGCTGTATTTCAGCCATTCACCGCGCAGCGTGTCCAGAGAAATCGACTTTACAAGATCATTGAAGTCCTTTAAGACAGAGGTGTACTCCGCAAGCTTTTCCGGGGTAATCTTCTTTCCCGTAATGGTCTGGGCATCCGCTCTGAAGTCTCCGATCGGAAATGCAAAAACTTCCTCTTTCAATTCCGGGCACTCCAGGTAAATAGTGTTTTCCTCCCGGTCGAAAGAGAACTGCAGGTGATAAAGCTGTGTCCCGTTGAACAGGAATGCCGCTTCCATGTCCATTCCCCGGGTATCGTTTGACGTCCCCTTCAAAGCAAGAGAGGCATCTTCTATCCAGGACATGTCGTCTTCCGAATGGTAATGCTTCGCGATCGCGCTGCGCATTCCTTCTGCTGCGGCAACATGCACCTCCCCTTCAAAGTCAGGAACCGTCCATTGTCCGGCAGCTTCGCCGGCCTGCCCGAACAGATCCGTCAGGATCGCTCCCGGGTCAAGATACTGACTTTCTCTTTCTGTCTCGTCCTGCGCACCGTAAACCGCTCCGGATAAAACAGTTATAAAAAAGATCCACGCACAGACAGCGCTTCGTATTCTCTTTCCCTTCATCATATGGTTTCCTCCCATCAGGCATGATTGTGCCTTTTCCATGTTTGATGCCGGATAAGTAACTATAACAAAAACATCTCTTTCACGCAATCCGAGTTTGTGATACAGTATCATCATTATGAAGATTAGCATTCAGAATATCAGAAAAAAATATCGGTCGTCGCAGATTCTGAGCGGCGTCGACATCAGTGCTGAAGAAGGAACCATGACCTGCATTCTGGGAAAGAACGGATGCGGAAAGTCAACGCTTCTTTCGATCCTTGCAGGGGTCGTGCGTGCAGATTCCGGCTCCTTTCTCTATGAACAGGGCAGCGAACCGAAGATCGATCTGTTCCGGCGCAGGAACGATGCGTCCCGGCTCATCGGTTATGTCCCGCAGTCCACTCCGCTTCTGGAAGAACTGTCCGCGCTTGACAATCTCCGCCTGTGGTATACGGGAGGGAAAGATGTGCTCCGTCAGGAGCTGGAGGATGGCGTCTTGAAAGATCTTGACATCGACCGGTTTCTGCACAAGAATGTCCGGACACTCTCGGGCGGTATGAAAAAGCGTCTCTCGATCGGCTGTGCACTCGCACATCATCCGCGGATTCTTCTTCTGGATGAACCGGGGGCGGCACTGGATCTGCTTGCGAAGGAGCAGATTGTTACCTGGCTGAAGAAGTTCTGCAGCCAGGGCGGCATTGTTCTGTTAGCCTCCCATGAACTCGGAGAGATCGAAAACTGCAGCAGAGCCTATATTCTGAAAGACGGAACCGCGTCCCTGATCGATCACAGGATAGACGGCGCCCACCTTGCCGCTCTGCTCTGATCTCCTGCCGCATCCCAGTGAACGGGCAGCATCGTCTGCTGCCAGAAATGAAACTCTTCCGGAAGGATACACATGAACCGTTTCATTGTTTACACCAGACTCCGCCTGAAAGCGGTACTGAAGATATTTCCATCTATGTGCGTCATGACTTTTCTTCTGTGCCTCTCCCTCGGCGGCATGCTTTATCTGCAGTCTGCCAGATCCATACAGGTTGCGGAAGGAGACGAAGACGCTACCGTTTCCATCGGAATCTCCGGGGTAGGCGGCGAAGGTGATTTCAGTGCTGCATTTCCCGCTCTGCTGAAGCTGGATTCCTCCCGCTCGGAGGTCAGTTTTGTTCTCTTTGACACGAAAAAAGAAGCAGTCCGGGCAATCCGTAAAAACCAGATTCTCGCAGCGATTGATATTCCGGACGGAGCTGTCAGCAGCCTGCTGGCCGGCGATATGGCTCAGATGACACTGATTGTCCCTGCTTCCTCCGCCGGACTGGAGGCTCTGATCATGAGAGAGCTTTCCAGGTCTGTGTCTATTATTCTGGGGTCTATGAACAGCGCGGGGAAGGTGCTCTCTGACTATTACATGATTTCCGGAACGAGTGATCCGGATGTGATCTCCAATGCACAGACCGATCTTCTGCTGACCTCCATGCAGGATATGCTTCACCGCAAGCACATGTTCACCGTGCGCTATGTAAAGTCACAGCAGCAGCTGTCCGTGGAGAGCTTTTATCTGATTTCCATGGTCTTTCTGCTGATTCTTCTGACCGGTGTCATGTGTGCCGGAAGCTTTATCCGGTCTGATTACTCTCTCTCCCGATTGCTCAATCTCCGAAGACTGGGCGCCTTCAAGCAGATCAGCGCGGAATTTATCAGCCTGGTAACACTCCTGATCTGTCTGTGCGCAGTCTTCTTCCCGCTGATCGGTGCTGCCCTTGGCCAAATGCCGATCACTTTCTCCGCATTCGGGCTGACGAGTTCCTCCTTTCTGAAAGACTTTCTTCTGTTCGGCCTGAAGGTCATTCCCGTGATTCTTCTTGCCGCCGCCATTGACCTGTTTCTCTATGAGATGTCCGAGGTTCTGATCACCGGAGTCCTGCTGCAGTTTCTGGTGATGATTGCGCTCGCTTATCTTTCCGGCGTTTTTTATACGATGCCGACAATGCCGGAATCGCTGAAGGCAATTCAGCCCTGGCTCCCGACCGGGCAGGCATTGATCTATCTGCAGCAAACCGCAAAACACTCCGGCAAAGCCCTGATCAGCCTTCTGTGTGTGCTGCTCTGGACAGGTCTGTTTCTGATTGGTTCCTTCCTGCTTCGGAAAAGCAAGATTACCGGAAAGCGAGGCGGAAGATGAAGAAAACAAAACATCTTTTCCTTTGGATGATACTGCTGAATAAAAGAATCCTGAAGCAGCCGCTCTTTCTCGTCCTCATTGCGATGGTTCCGCTTCTGGTATTCGGGGTAGGCCGCCTTTCCCAGGAATCCTCAAGCCTGATTACCGCGGCAGTCGCACCTCAAAACGCAGAAGATGAAGCCTCTGCCCTGCTGATTCAGTCCCTGGTGGAAGGCAGCAATTCGGCGGTGCGCTATATTTCCTGCGCCGACAAAGACGCACTGAAAGATACGGTATCCTCCGGTCAGGCACGAATCGGTTTCCTGCTTCCCGAGGATGTGAATGCTTTGTTTGAAGCGTACGGATCCCAGGAGACGAAGAACCTTTCTGCCGGTGCCCTTGCGCTGCTCGGTGCTCTGCTGGGCGGAGAAAACGCATCCGAGGAAATGAAGGAACATGCGATCATATCCTATGCAGCCACCAACGATGTCTTATCAAAGATTACCCGTGAGCAGCTGTTCGGAAAGCTCTATCCTTCTTTGGAGAAATCCGTGCTGAAAACATGGCTGAAGATCCATCCGGACATCGGCTCCATGAGCGATCTGCAGAAGGAACGGTTCGTTGAGGACACACTTGCATCCTATGAAGAGAACTATGATTATTTCTCTCTGGAATATCTGGATGGGACAAAAGTAAAAGATGACGAGATCGACCGCTTTATTGCCTCCCCAATGCGCGGACTGCTGGCGGTGCTTCTCACACTGACCGGGCTTGCCGCAGTCCTCTACCTTACGGAAGACTGCCGTCTGGAACGTTTTGTCTGGATTCCGTCTCAGCTGCATCCGGCCTTCCACTATCTGTACCTGCTGATCCCGCTGACGGATGTGGCATTGGCGGTTCTGGCCGCTCTGTGGGTCAGCGGAAGTTTTACCAGAGTTTCCATGGAGGTCTCGGCGCTTTTCCTGTTCCTGTTCCAGGTTGCAGGATTCTCCAACCTTCTCAGGATGCTGCTTCGCAGAAAGGATTTTATGGCCTCTTCCATACCGATCCTCATCTGTGCCTGCCTGTTCCTGACACCGGTCTTTGTGGATCTGTCAATTCTGGAGCCCGTCCAGATGCTCCTGCCGCCGTACCTGTATCTGAAGGCAATCCACGGGAATCTGCCTCTGTGGTATATGGCGGTCTATGCTGTCCTGTCCGGCATCTCCTCGGTTCTGCTTGACAGATCATAACGAATCAGGATATCCCGGCAAAATCAGGACCACCCGTAAAACGGGTGGTTTGCTCACGGCTATAAGCCGTTGTTGCCAGGCCAGCGCCTCAAGACGCTGGCTTTCTCTTTCCGCTGTGT
>CADBZI010000038.1 GCA_902799015.1 uncultured Lachnospiraceae bacterium
ATCTGATCGGCCTTCCGATCGGCATTCTCCTGACTGTCACGGACAAGGAGGGGATTCATCCCAATGCGGTGATTTACCGGATTCTGGACGTGATTATCAACATCATGCGCAGCATCCCGTTCCTGATTCTGCTGATTCTGCTGATCCCGTTTACCAGATTTCTGGTAGGGAAAAGCTATGGAACCACAGCGACGATCGTACCTTTGGTCGTATCAGCCGCCCCTTACATCGCCCGCATGGTGGAATCCTCACTGAAGGAGGTAGACGCGGGGGTGATTGAAGCCGCGCGTTCCATGGGAGCGAGCAATCTGACGATTGTATTCCGCGTTCTTTTGGTGGAAGCGAAGACCTCTCTGATCACCGGAGCTACCATCACCCTGGGAACGATCCTCGGATATTCGGCGATGGCGGGAACCGTCGCCGGCGGCGGACTTGGAGACATTGCGATTCAGTATGGCTATTATCGCTGGAAGACAGATATCATGCTGATCACAGTCGCGCTGCTGGTCATTTTGTTCCAGATCTTCCAGATGATCGGAATGAAGCTTGCGAGTGCGCTGGATCATCGAAAATAAATGCTCCTGCGGGGTGAAAGAATACCAGTCTGTTATAGGTCTGACCTATAACAGACTATAGTTTTCCTGTATTATGTTTTCGTCACGGGAGTGTGATATGATCCTTGCAGTACAAAAGATTCGGTTCTCCGGCCGGCCTTCGGCAGAGGAGACCGTGCAGGGCGGTCTGCCGCAGTATGCCGCAGACCATGAAACAGGAGGAGGTTTGCTATGAAGAAACAGGTTATTTCAGCTTTGCTCACAGGCGCGTTCGTTCTGGGTACGCTTCCGATGTGCGCTTTCGCGGATGACCTTGAGACGATCACTGTCGCCGCGACCGCTGCGCCGCATGCGGAGATCCTTGAGGAGGCAAAGGCACTTCTGGAGGAGAAGGGCTACGATCTGCAGGTTGAGGTGTTCTCGGATTACGTTCTGCCGAACGAAGTCGTTGAGTCCGGTGAGATGGACGCGAACTATTTCCAGCATATCAATTACCTGAATTCCTTCAATGAGGAGCAGGGAACGCATCTGGTGAATGCCGGCGAGATTCACTATGAGCCGTTCGGCATCTATGCCGGACAGAAGGAAACGCTGGAGGACATCGAGGACGGAGATACCGTCGCGGTTCCGAATGACACGACGAATGAGGCGAGAGCGCTTCTGCTGCTTGAGGCGCAAGGCTGGATCACCCTCGATCCGGACGCAGGCATCACCGCTACGCCGGAAGACATCACAGACAATCCCTACAATCTTGAGATTGAACCGTTTGAGGCTGCGCAGGTCGCCCGTCATATCGATGAGGTTTCCTATGTGGTTCTGAACGGAAACTACGCGCTTGAGGCCGGCCTGAACGCAGGAACCGACGCGCTTACTGTCGAATCTGCAGATTCTGACGCGATTGCGCAGTATGTGAATGTCATTGCCGTCAAGGAAGGAAACGAGAACGAGGAGAAGATCCAGGCACTGGTTGAGGTGCTCAAGAGCGATGAGATCAAGGAATTCATCGAGAAGGAATACTCCGGCGCTGTCGTTCCGTATGAGATCGGGGAAGGCGCTGCCGAAACAGAGGCTGATGAAACAGAAGCAGAGTAAGCATTCTCGGCGGAGGGTCAGGAAAATACTGATCAGAGCGGCAGTTTCCCGGGTATCTTCGGTGTATGTCGTGTGAATAGAAAGAGGCTTCCTCCGGGAAGCCTTTTTTCTCTCACCGGGGACTTCCCTGAAGCTCCGATTTGATCCATTCCGCCCCGGCCGGATTGTGTCCCGGGTGCGCAGCAGTCTTCGCTGCTTTTCAAGAGACGAAGCCTGGAAGCTTCGCTGACAGGCTCCCGGAAGATACGCACACGCAGATAAATACACCTGCACGAAAGGAAGTTAAAATGGCTGGTTCAACATTCGGTACCCTGTTCAGAATCACAACCTGGGGGGAGAGCCACGGAAAGGGCACAGGCTGCGTCGTGGACGGATGCCCCGCAGGCCTTGCACTGTGCGAGGAGGACATCCAGAAATATCTGGACCGCAGAAGACCGGGACAGAACCGGTATACGACAAAGCGCTCGGAAGCGGACCGGGTTCAGATCCTGTCCGGTGTTTTTGAAGGAAAGACGACCGGAACACCGATCTCCTTGCTCGTGCCGAATGAGGACCAGCATTCAAAGGACTATGGCAATCTGAAGGATGTGTACCGGCCGGGACACGCTGATCTTGGATTTGACGCGAAATACGGGTTCCGGGATTACAGAGGGGGAGGCCGGTCTTCCGGACGTGAGACAATCGGGAGAGTGGCGGCAGGGGCGATTGCCGCGAAGATCCTTCTTAAGATGGGGATACAGGTGCAGGCATATGTTTCGTCTGTCGGTCCCGTCCGGTGTGATCCATCCCGTTATGCGGAAGCGAACCTGGCGGAGTATCTTTCCCGGAGCAGCCTCCAGATGCCGGATCCGGATGCGGAAGCACGTGCCCGGGCTTATCTGGACGAATGTATCCGGCAGGGGGATTCCTCCGGAGGCGTCGTCACGTGTATCGTCACAGGGATGAAGGCCGGAATCGGGGAGCCTGTTTTTGACAAGCTGGATGCCCTGCTCGGGCAGGCGGTCTTTTCCATCGGAGGCGTGAAAGGTGTCGAGATCGGGGACGGATTCGCGGCGGCTGAGGCACGTGGCTCTCAGAACAATGATCAGTACGGCTGCAAAGACCAGGACGGTCAGACAATCTGCAAAAGCTCGAATCATGCGGGCGGTATCCTGGGCGGCATGAGTGACGGAAGCGAGATCAGGATCCGCGCCGCATTCAAGCCGACCCCATCCATCTCCCTTCCGCAGCATGCACTGGGAAGAGACGGGAAAGTCCATGATCTGGAGATCAGAGGCCGTCATGATCCTTTGATCGCGCCGCGCGCGGCCGTAGTGGTGGAATGCATGACCGCCATTACGCTGCTGGATCTTCTGATGCGCAGCCGGAGCGCGAGACTCGAAGATCTGATCTGATCCGTAAAAGGCATCGGGATTGCGCCGGGGAGCCACCTGGCATAACCCGGTTACGAATCGTTTCGCGGCGTTCAGCTGCTGCCTGTGTCTGCCCGGAGCAGGCTGCGGATGTCGTCCGGTACCGGTGCTTCAAAGGACAGCATCTGCCGCGTGATCGGATGCATGAATTCCAGCTGCAAAGAGTGCAGCGCCTGACGGCCGATCAGGGAATCCGAATGCAGCGCCGCCGGAGGAACAGGCACAGGCGGCATACCCTGCGCTTCCCTGCGGTTCCCGTCGGCAGAGGCTTCGGATCCGTACAGCGTATCCCCGACCACGGGATGGCCGATATAGGCCATGTGCACACGGATCTGGTGGGTGCGACCGGTTTCCAGCCGGACCCGGAGCGCAGTCGTATCGTTATCCGGGTTCCGGGAGAGGGGCACGTAATGTGTAACGGCCCTCTGTCCTGACACAGGATCTACGCACCGCTCAATCATGGAAGCGGTGCGTCTTCTGATCGGCGCGTCAATCGTTCCGGGAGAGTCGATCCCGCCATGTACAACGGTGAGATAGGTTCGTCTGATTCGCCGTTCCTTCATCTCTTCATACAGAATTGCGGAGCTTGCCATATTCTTCGCAATGATCACAAGACCGCTTGTATTCCGGTCCAGCCGATTCACACATCGATAGACAAAAGGGATTCCCTGCGTAGCGTAATATGCGGCCACTCCGTTCCCGAGCGTATACTCGTAGTGGCCGATCGAGGGCTGAATCGGAAGATACGGCGGTTTGTTGATGACCAGAATATCCTCATCCTCATACACAATGGTAAGTGCCATGGGATTCGGAATGATCCCGACGGAGGGGATCTCATCCGTGAAGATGACAGTCAGAACGTCTCCCTTTGTCAGGGGATGATTCGTGAAGACGCTCACACCGTTCAGAAGCAGCGTATCCTCGTGATGGCGCAGATAGGTCAGAAGATGACGCGAAAAGCCTCTCCTTCGCAGAAACTCCGCGCAGGAGGAAGGCCTTCCGGCGGTCTGTTCCTCTTTCTCAATCCGATATGTGATCTCTCTTCTCATAATAGCGGCTGTCTGAAGTGAACAATCAACTCAATCGGGGAGTCTCCCGCCTCTATAGGCGGCGCGGCAGGAACGCCGATGGCATTCCTGAATGTAGTATTGGACAGGCTCATCTGCCGCTGTCACAGAGGACGGAGCGCGTTACGCGCAGGAATCCGGCTGAGACGGTTACCGCCTGGCCCTGCGGCGTGCCTTTTCCAGATAGAGTGCATCGTCCGCGGCCTTCATAAAGGAATCCAGCGTCTGACCCTGTCTGTACGCACAATAACCGACGCTTCCTGACAGGGTAAAGGGAACATTTTCGCTCCCGGTACAGTTGTGGAAGGCTGTCTCGATCTCTTCTCGAAATGCACCGGCGGCGTCATCGGCAAGGAATATCAGAATCAGAAATTCATCCCCGCCGATCCTGGCGATAAAGGACTTCCTGCCGCTTACGCAGCCGCGCAGCGCATTTGCGGCCAGAACCAGGGCACGGTCCCCGGCCGGGTGTCCGTAGGTATCATTGATCTGCTTGAAAAGATCCAGATCAATCATCATCAGATACAGCCGGCTGGCCGGCGAGGTCTGCTTTGCATATTCCTGGAAGGTTGCCTTCAGCGCCTTGCGGTTGTTGAGCCCGGTGAGGGAGTCCCGCAGGATCTCCGAATCCTGGGCCGTCAGATACATCAGAATGATCGAAACCGACGCGCAGGTCCAGGTGCCCGGCATACCGGAATAGGGGAGCGCGGCAAGCGTCCCGAGAAACGGCGGGATATAGAATGTCAGCAGTTTCAGGACCGTTGCCTTTGAACATTTTCTGCCGGGCAGAAAGAGCATCACGAGAATGTGCAGAAGCGACAGGAACAGAATCCCGAGAACCAGTGCCTCCTGGACAATAAAATAAGGACCGCGCACATAGTGATTGCTTTCATTGATTGAAAAGATCCATCCGGTGACGACGGAAAGAAGACATAATACTGCGCTCACGATCCCCGGAAGCATGACGGCGAAGGTGATCAGGCGGTTGATCTCATAACCGAGTGACTCGAGAACAAAGAGATACCAGATGCAGCCGATTGCGACGCCGACAGCCAGAAACAGAGCATTCGCGGCGCAGTTCAGCACACGTGCGCCGGGAAAGGTCCTCCCTTCCAGAAGAAGCCAGGTAATATCGAGACACAGGGAAAGAATGATTCCCTCCGTCGTATAGCGGAACAGGATCCGCTCGATCTGCTGGTTGATATTTCTCCTGCTCAGGTATGAGATTGTAAGAAGGACGATGAGAAGCAGCAGGTCTGCTTCAATATGAATTGCCGTAACCATTTCTTGTTCTCTCTGTACGATCTTCCTTGTAATTCCTGCCGGAACATGTCTTTCCCTGCATATTATTGTATTGCAATATGACCTGTCATGCAATGGAAAAGGGAAGGCTTTGCACATGTTTCATTTACAGAGACGGACGGATTTGATAAGATGTGAATGGCGGAATTGATGATGAGGATTCCTGCCGGATCCGGGACACTCATCCCGGACAGGACGAGATACACTGAAAGGACCGGCCATGAAGAAAAAATATGTAGCCTATATAGGAACCTACACACATGGAAGCAGCATCGGTATCCATATCTATGATATCGACAATGATACCAGGACTTTGGTGGAACGGGATGTGGTTCCGGTTCACAACTCCTCCTATCTTACCAAGTCCAGAAGCGGAGAGTACCTGTATTCGATCGCGGACGAGGGGGTTGAGGTTCTGAAGATCGAAAAGAACGGTGACCTGACGCCGATCAATAAGGTGAATATTGACGGGATGAGAGGGTGCTACCTCTCGACGGATGTATCGGGCAAGTTTCTGTTCGTCGGCGGTTACCATGACGGGAAAGTCACAGTGGTACATACGCACAAGGACGGACGTCTCGGTTCTGTTCTGGACGGCGTGTTTCATCAGGGAATCGGGTCTGTCGCGGAGCGGAACTTCCGTCCGCATGTCAGCTGCGTGATCCCGACGCCGGACGACAAGTATCTGTGCGCGGTGGACAATGGCGTTGACCAGGTCAAGATCTATAAGGTGACCCCGGTAACCGGCAAGCTGCATCTGTACAGCATCCTGCGGCTTCCGCTGGAATCGGCCCCCAGGCTGATGGTGTTTTCGAAAGACGGAAGGTATGCGTACATCAATTGCGAGATGACGAACAAGATCTACGCTTTTCGGTATGACGGAAGCGGAAAAGAGCCCCGCTTTGAAAAGATCCAGGTTGTGCAGAGCATGTATGATGACAAGGACGTGTCCTCTGCCAGCTGTGCGCTGAAGGTGTCTCCCAGCGGAAAGTATCTGTATTGCTCCAGCGCCGGAGAAAATTCTGTCGGAATCTTCCGGATCAATCAGGAAACGGGAATCCTGTCGAAGATCCTGATTCTCCCGATCAGCGGAGGCTATCCGAAGGATATCGACGTTTTCCCGGATGAGAAAACCATGATCGTGCTTTGTCATGAATCCGGGTATATGCGGTTCTTCACGATCGATTATGAAAAGGGAACCCTGGTCATGAAGGGGAAGCAGCAGTATGTGGAAACGCCCAACTGCATCCTGATCTCCCAGACGGAAGAATAATCTGCAGGAAAGAAAATGATTCTGAAAACGATGTCCGTTCAGGCAGTGCGCCTGAATCGACATCGTTTTTTTCTTTGCGTTTCTTAGCACCTGGACTGCAGGACTCTTTTTCGCTTGACATATACGCGTGAACCTCTATAATCGAACTTGTGCGGTTTAGTAAAACTGAATTTTCTGTTTAATTTTACTGAATCCATTCACTTTCCCGTGCGGATTCCGTTCGGCTGTATATGCGGAATCTGCCACTGACTTCAGAGGGATATCCGCTCCGGCAGTGCGGAACGGAAAAAAACGGAGATAGAAAACCATGGAGATCGGCCGAAAGATAAAAAGACTGCGTGTCGGGCTGAACCTGACACAGGAAGAACTTGCAGATCGGACAGAGCTGTCCAAGAGCTTTATTTCACAGGTCGAGCGGGATCTCACATCCCCTTCCATTGCCACCCTGGTAGACATCCTTCAGGCGCTGGGCACGGATCTGAAAGAGTTCTTCGACGATGAGACAGACCGTCAGGTCGTATTTCACGATGCGGATTACTTTGAGAAGCAGGACGAGGAGACCGGAACGCTGACGGAATGGATCATTCCCAATGCACAGAAAAATGAAATGGAGCCGATCCGCATTACCCTGAAGCCCGGCGGAAGAACAAGAGCGGAAGATCCTCATGAAGGGGAACTGTTCGGATATGTACTGTCCGGAAACATCACGATTCACATCGGACAGCAGACCCATCGTGCCAGGAAAGGAGAGTCCTTCTATTTTCGTCCGACGGCACGGCATTACATTGAAGCGGCAGCAAAGAGCGGTGCTTCCTTTATCTGGGTAAGTACACCTCCAAGCTTTTGAAGAGATACGGCATCTGTCCGTTCTCCGTCATATATACACAGATAAGGCAGGAAAGGAACTACAGACTATGAGCAACAGGCTGATCGATCTTCAGCACATTACCAAGGCGTTTGACGGGACCACGGTTCTTGATGACATGAATCTGTACATCCGGGAGAATGAGTTCCTGACGCTTCTCGGACCTTCCGGCTGCGGCAAGACAACCACACTTCGGATTCTGGGCGGATTCGAGACGCCGGATGAGGGCAGGGTGATCTTTGACGGACAGGACATCACCTCCCTTGCGCCGAACAAACGTCAGCTGAACACGGTATTCCAGAAGTATGCGCTGTTTACGCACATGTCTGTGGCAGATAATATTGCGTTCGGACTCAGAATCCGGAAAAAGTCAGAGGATTACATCAGGGAGAAGATCCGTTACGCGCTGAAGCTGGTCAACCTGGAGGGATACGAAGACCGCTCGCCGGACTCCCTCTCCGGAGGACAGCAGCAGAGAATTGCAATCGCGCGCGCGATTGTCAATGAACCGAAGGTGCTCCTTCTGGATGAACCGCTGGGCGCTCTGGATCTGAAGCTGCGCCAGGATATGCAGTATGAACTGATCCGCCTGAAGAATGAACTCGGCATCACCTTCATCTACGTGACGCATGATCAGGAGGAGGCCCTGACGATGTCGGATACGATCGTCGTCATGAACCAGGGATACATCCAGCAGATCGGCACGCCGGAGGATATCTACAATGAGCCGCAGAACGCGTTTGTCGCGGATTTTATCGGCGATTCCAATCTGGTGGACGGAACCATGATCGAAGACAGGCTGGTGGAGATCTTCGGCGTAAGATTTGCCTGTGTGGATACGGGGTTCGGAACCAACAGACCCGTTGATGTCGTCATCCGCCCGGAGGACCTGGAGCTGACGGCATTGCCGGAGGGGGCAGAGCCGGGAAGTGAGGAATACGAGGAAGCGGCCGGCAGAATCACACAGATGAACCCCGGTTTTCTGGAAGGCATCGTGTCTCACGTGATCTTCAAGGGCATGCACTATGAGATGGAGGTCCGTGCACGCGGATTTGAATGGCTCGTTCTTTCCACGAGGATGTTCCAGGTCGGAACCAAGGTGCTGATGAGCGTAGATCCCTTCAATATTCAGATCATGAATAAGCCAGAGTCCGAGGATGAGAAGGCAGTGAATCCGGAAGGAGGAATCGGATGAAGAACTTCCGAAGACTTTGGCTGGACGGGCCGTATCTTCTCTGGACGGCAGCCTTCATTGTCATCCCGCTGTTTACGATTGTCTATTACGGACTCACTGACAAGACCGGCGCATTTACATGGGACAACATCCTGGCAATGGGTACGCTGGAACGGATGAAGGCGCTGATCCTGTCCCTGGTCCTGTCGCTGATCGCAACTGCAGTCTGTCTGGTGATGGCGTATCCGCTGGCACTGATTCTGACGAATCTGAAGAGCGGGGCGACCGGGTTCATCGTATCGATCTTCATTATTCCGATGTGGATGAATTCGCTTCTTCGCATTCTCGCCTGGCAGACGTTGCTGGAGAGAAACGGCGTGATCAATCAGATCCTTCAGGCGATGCATCTGCCGAAGCTGTATATCATCAATACCCCGTATGCCATCGCGCTGGGCATGATCTATGACTTTCTGCCGTTTATGATTCTGCCGATCTACAATTCGCTCCTGAAGCTGGACCCGAATGTGGTAAATGCGGCATATGATCTGGGTGCGAACAGATTTCAGACGTTCTGGAAGGTCATTTTCCCGCTGACACTTCCCGGCGTGATCTCCGGGATTACCATGGTGTTTGTTCCAGCGCTGACTACATTTGTCATCAGCGCGTTCCTGGGAGGTTCGAAGGTTCTCCTGATCGGAAATGTAATCGAGCAGCAGTTTACACAGGTGGGCGACTGGAATATCGGATCGGGGCTGAGCCTGGTGCTGATGGTATTTATTCTGATCTCGATGGCTGTCATGCAGCATTATGACAAAGACATCGCGGAAAACAAAACGGCACTGTAACGAAAACGCAGATTCCGGACAGCCTTCTTGCAAGAGGAGAAGGCCTTTGCCAAAACAGGCGCCTGCGCGGTCCGGAAGACAGAGGGCATACCATTGAGAAAGATACTTTCGAGGATCTACCTCATATTCATATTCATATTACTGTACGCACCGATCGCGGTGCTGATTGTCTTCAGCTTCAACAGCTCACGGACGCGGGCAAAATGGGGCGGCTGGACGCTTCAGTGGTATGTGCGGATGTTTCAGGACGCTGCCATTATGGCTGCACTGAGAAACACGCTGATCATAGCACTGCTGTCGGCTCTGATCGCGACCCTCCTGGGGCTGATGGCTTCTGTCAGCCTGCTGAATATGAAGCACAAGAAACGGAGCGTGGTGCTGAGCCTGATTGATATACCCATGCTGAACGCGGAGATCGTGACCGGCATCTGTCTGATGCTGATCTTCATCGCACTGGGACAATTCCTTTCCAGATGGGGCTATACGATAGAATTCGGATTCGCAACGGTACTGATCGGGCATATCACATTCAACCTGCCCTATACCGTCCTTTCCATCATGCCGAAGCTGCGTCAGATCAATACCAGCACATATGAGGCTGCACTTGATCTTGGGGCATCAAGGTGGCTGGCCTTTCGGAAGGTGATTCTTCCGGATATCCTGCCCGGTGTGCTGTCAGGATTTATGCTTGCGTTTACCCTGTCGCTCGATGACTTCGTAATCACCCACTTTACCAAGGGACCGGGATTCGATACGATTTCGACGAAGGTTTACACGGAAGTGCGAAAAGGAATCAAACCGGAGATGTATGCTCTTTCAACGCTGTTGTTTGTCAGCATCCTGCTGATTCTTCTGATCTTTGGGAGAGGACCGAAGAAAAAAGCAGCGTCAGAGCATCTGTCCCGCGTGTGATCAAGAACTAAGACAAAGACACATCGCCTGGCAGATTTGCCGGAGCGACTGAATCAGAACTGACAACAGATACCAGATAAACCGGAGGAAACACAATGAAGAAAATTGCTGCGGGTATTGCCATTGCCGCCCTGATTCCCACCCTTCTGACGGGGTGCATCCGTAAGGTGGAGGAAACACCGAAGGAGACGACTGCACAGCCGGCTTCGTCTGCTGACACGGAAGCTGTGAAAACCGCTGCCACTGAGGCGGATGGGAATCAGGCGTTAAAGGAAGCGACGGAGAAGGAAGAGAATACGAATGCTTCGACCGCGTCCGCCAAGGGCAGTGGTGAGGTTGTCGTATATAACTGGGGCGAGTATATCGATCCGGAGGTTCTCGATCAGTTTGAGGAGGAGACGGGAATCAAGGTCGTCTACGAGGAGTTTGAGACCAATGAGATCATGTATCCGAAGGTGGCGGCCGGCGCGGCAAACTACGATCTGATCTGCCCGTCCGACTATATGATTTCCAAGATGATCGAGCATGACATGCTTCAGCCGATCAACTTTGATCATATTCCGAACCTCAAGAATATTGATGAGACCTATCTGGAGCAGTCCAGGGGATTTGATCCGGATCTGCAGTACTCGATTCCCTACTGCTGGGGCACGGTCGGCATCCTCTATAACAAGAGCATGATCGAGGAGGGGGATGTCATTGATTCCTGGGAAGTGCTCTGGGATGAAAAGTACAAGGACAACATTCTCATGCAGGATTCTGTGCGGGATGCCTTCATGGTGGCGGAGAAACTGCTTGGATACGATATGAATACCGTCAAGGAAGAAGAGATCAAGGCCTGCACGGACAAGCTGATCGAGCAGAAGCCGCTGGTCCAGGCTTATGTTGTGGATCAGGTGAGAGATAAGATGATCGGCTCGGAGGCTGCGATCGGTGTGATCTATTCCGGAGAAGCAATCTATACCCAGAGAGAAAATGAAGATCTGGAATATGTGATTCCGAAGGAGGGCACAAATGTCTGGATCGACAGCTGGGTCATTCCGAAGAATGCAAGAAATGTCGAAAACGCGGAGAAATTCCTTAACTTCCTCTGCCGTGGTGACATCGCACTCAAAAACTTCGACTACATTACGTATTCGACCCCGAACAAAGCGGCCCGGGAAATGATCGAGGATGAGGAGATCCGTAATTCAACGATCGCATTCCCGACAGCGGACATGCTGAAGAACTGTGAGGTTTATCAGTATCTCGGCGAAGACGGAGACGCACTTTACCAGAAATACTGGGATAAGGTAAAATCCAGCTGAAAACTGCCGCTTCGTCCATAGCAGCGGCGTGCAGGGAACAGAAGGGATACAAATAACATGAAACTGATGAATAAACTGGAGAGAAAGTTCGGAAAGTACGCGATCCGGAATCTTCCCCTGATTATGATCCTGCTGGAGGTCATCGGCTACAGCCTCAGCGTTCTGGCACCGGGGGTGCTGAATTATCTCTGCTTTCAACCGGCGGATATCTGCCGCGGACAGGTCTGGCGGCTGATTACCTGGGTGCTGATGCCGCCGTCCAGGCTGGATATCTTTACCGTGATCATGCTGTTTTTCTACTACTGGATCGCCAGAACCCTGGCTTCCACATGGGGAGATTTCTACTTCAATATCTATCTGCTCGGCGGAATTGTGATCACGGATATCGGAATGATGATCGCTTATCCGATCTTCCAGTCGATCGGCACCCTGAACGCGATCATGAACATTGGCGCCATGAGCGTCTTCGTGAACCTGTACTATATACAGACCACAATTTTGCTTGCGTTCGCGTTCACCTATCCAAACGCACAGGTGCTGCTGTATTTCTTTATTCCGATTAAGATGAGCTGGCTTGGAATCTTCGAGGGGATCATGCTTGCCTATAACTTTATCCGGGTGGGAATGGCGACCCCTCGTCTGGTCATCCTGCTTGCGGTTCTGAACTTTGTGCTTTATTTCCTGATGACGAAGGATATGAGCAGATATCACCCCGGTACGTTCGCCAGGAGAGCGGGCTACAGAAAGAAAACCGGACAGAATTCGGGATTCTTCACAGGCTTGGGAAAAGGTGGGAAGAGCAGGCGCAGCGGCAATGGCTCAGCAGGATTCGGTTCCTCCGCCTCCGGCGGCAGCGCGCAGTCTTCAGGCGGCGCATCGGGCTATGCCCGGGGAGGCGGCTCAGGCTTTTCAAAGATCTATCCGAATGGCGCACGGCATAAATGCACCATCTGCGGCAGAACAGAGCTGGATGATGAGAGCCTGGAATTCCGATTCTGCTCCAAGTGTGACGGGAATCATGAGTATTGCCAGGATCATCTGTTCACCCATCAGCACATCAAGTATTGACAGAAGCATCGTTCAATCTGGAGAAGGGAAATGAAGTTTCATAAAGGCACAAGCCAAAGAGCCAGGATTCTGCGATCGGTCATTCTGACCGGATTCCTTCTTGTTCTGGCGATTCTTGCAATCAGAGATCAGACGCCGTTTCCGGACGGCACCCCGCAGAATCGGTACTGGACGGACAACATAGTTGATTTTCTGGCTTCGTACAAGGAAGTGACGGCAATTGTGCTGGCCCTCGCATACGGAATCTACCGGTATGTGCGCATCCCGCAGGGAATCTTCTCAAAGGCTTGGACAGCAATATGGGCGATTCTCATCCCAGGGCTGTCTTTTGTCTGCGTCGAAGCGTACAACAAGGGATACTGGCATGTGGGAGCCCGCGTTTCCTACGAAAATGCTGCTCCGATGAGCAGTATGTTTCTTTTGAACATGCTTCTGTATTATCTGTTCTTCCTGACCCTCGCATTTCTTTTTGGGAGCTTTTTTGCAGGCTATGCGGCTGCCGCCTCGATTCTGATGGGAATTGCCATCGTGAACTTCTATGTACAGCAGTTCCGGGGAAGTCCCATTGTTCCGTGGGATTTCCTTTCGATCCGCACGGCGGCAAATGTCGCGGACAACTTCGAATACAAGATCTACTGGCAGATGCTGCTGGCCACCTTCGGATTCGTCTTTCTGCTTCTGACAGCCGCAAAGCTGCGCGCAAAGCTGCGCATCCTTCCGGTACGGATCGGCGGGTGTTTGATCTGTGCCGGCGTGCTTGTATTTGTTATCCATGGTCTTCAGGACGACCAGATGAAGTCCTTCTGGGGGATCGATACGACCCTGTTCACCCCCAATGTCCGCTATACAAAGAATGGCTTCTGGCCTGCCTTTTTGTCCAACCTGTCATTTCTCAACATCGATAAGCCTGACGGATACAGTGTTGAGAAAGTGGAAGAGATCGCCAAGAATGCTGAGAAAGAGTACCAGGCACCGAAGACGAATCTCGCGTCCGGAAAGAAGGCTTCGGCATCTGCTCAGAATCCGAATATCATCGTGATCATGAACGAGGCCTTCTCGGATCTTTCGGTTCTGGGTGATTTCAATACCAGCGAGGATTATATGCCGAACTTCCGGAAGCTGATGAAAGAGTATACTTCCGGATATCTGATGGTATCGGTAAAGGGCGGCAATACGGCGAACACCGAATATGAATTCCTGTCCGGGGATTCCATGGCATTCCTGCCGCAGGGCTGTGTGGTATTCCAGCAGTATATCAATGACGAGATTCCGACCATCGCAACGTATCTGGGACAGCTTGGCTATGAGACCATCGGCATGCATCCTTACCAGGGAAGCGGCTGGGAGAGAGACCGGGTGTATCCTTTGATGGGATTTGATTCGTTCCTTGATCAGTATTCCTTCAGCGGGGCGGATAAGCTGCGGAACTATGTCAGTGACAAGGGTGCATTTGACAAAGTGATCGAGCTGTTTGAAAACAAGGAAAAGGGAAGAAGCCAGTTCCAGTTCCTGGTGACCATGCAGAATCATTCCGGCTATTCTCCGAAGGATACCGACAATGGATTCAAGGAAGAGGTTATGCTGACGGATGCTCCCATGCAGAGTCCTTCCGTTGTCGCGGCGGAGCGTTATCTGACGCTGATCAAGTACTCGGATCAGGCCTTCCGGGATCTGATCGACTACTTCGAGGAAAATGTCACAGAGCCGACGCTGATCGTGATGTTCGGGGATCATGAACCGAATGATTATGTCACACAGGTCATCGACGATCTCGTCGGAAATGAAAACTACGTGACATCCTCCGACAACAGCGGAGCTGCAGACGCGACGGAGGAATCTTTGGAGGATGTGCAGAAGCATTACCAGGTTCCGTTTGTCATCTGGAATAATTTCGGACTTGAGAAAGATGAATCCATCAATCTGACGAGCGTGAACTATCTCAGTTCCATTCTGCTGGAAGAGGCAGGACTGGAGCTGAGCGAGGATCACAAGTTTGCACGAAACATGCAAAAGCAGATTCCTGCCCTGGCTGCGGGCGCCTGGACGGATCCGGACGGTGCCTTCCACAGCTGGACTGAGAGAGGCCAGAATGAGATCTCAGACTCCTGGATCAATGATGATCAGATCCTGGAATACAACCATCTGATTGACACGAAAAATCGGGTTGATTCCGTATTCCTTCCGGATTGAGGCCTTCTGGCCAATGGCGATCCGGCGCAAGTTAGCCAGTGGCGTACTGAAATGTCATACCCGGACATAACCGTCAACCGAATCGAAATAGGGCGCAGCAAGAAAGGGAAGGAGAAAGTTATGGGGAAACAGCCTTTCGTAACCCTGGAGGAAGTAGAACGTATCGTCAAGGAGTATCCGACTCCGTTCCATCTCTACGATGAGAAGGGAATCCGCGAGAATGCGAGAAGCGTGTATGAAGCCTTCTCCTGGAACAAAGGATTTCGGGAGTATTTTGCGGTGAAGGCAACGCCGAATCCGTTTCTGATGCAGATCCTGCATGAGGAAGGCTGCGGGTGTGACTGCTCCTCGATGACGGAGCTTCAGCTGAGCGAGGCAATCGGCGTAACGGGAGAGGAGATCATGTTCTCGTCCAACGATACTCCGCCGGAAGAGTTTCGCAAGGCGGCGCAGCTTGGCGCGATTATCAACCTGGATGACATTACACACATCGATATCGTGGAGCGGGAGCTGGGAACGCTGCCTGAGACGATGAGCTGCAGGTTCAATCCGGGCGGGTTCTACAAGCTGTCCAACGGGATCATGGACAACCCCGGTGATTCCAAGTATGGGATGACAGAGGAACAGATCTTTGACGCATTCCGGATCCTGAAGGAAAAGGGTGTGAAGCATTTCGGCATCCATGCGTTTCTGGTCTCCAATACGGTCGGAAATGATTATTACCCGACGCTGGCTGCGACCCTGTTCCGGCTGGCGGTCCGCCTCAACGAGGAAACCGGGGCGCACATATCCTTCATCAATCTTTCAGGCGGTGTCGGGATCCCGTATCGCCCGGAGGAAACGGCAGCGGATATCGCAAAAATCGGACAGGGTGTGCATGAGGTGTACGATCATGTCCTGACTGCCCACGGAATGGATGATGTCCGTATCTTCACCGAGATGGGCCGGTTCATGATGGGACCGTATGGGTGCCTTATCACAAAGGCAATCAATGAAAAACACATCTACAAGGAGTACATCGGCGTGGACGCGTGTGCCGCGAACCTGATGCGGCCGGCCATGTACGGCGCATATCACCACGTGACTGTGCTGGGCAAGGAGAATGCGGCGTGTGACCAGGAATACGACATCGTCGGATCTCTGTGCGAGAACAATGATAAGTTTGCCATTGACCGGATGCTTCCGAAGATCGACATGGGAGACTATCTGGTGATCCATGATACCGGAGCGCACGGATTCTCCATGGGCTACAACTACAACGGAAGGCTGTGGAGCGCAGAGCTCCTGAAAAAAGAAGACGGAAGCATACAGCTGATCCGCCGTGCGCAGGAGGCAAAGGATTACTTCGCGACATTTGACTGCTTCCCGGTGTATGAGAAGCTCCTGAACTGAGGGTTGTTCTCCCGGCACATTTGTGTTAAGATGTTTTTTGCTTAGCCGGCGTGTCGGAATGGCAGACGAGGAAGACTCAAAATCTTTTGTAGGAAACTACGTGTGGGTTCAAGTCCCACCGCCGGCAGAAAACAGAAAAACCGCGTAGTTGAGGGAATATCCGTCAACCACGCGGCTTTTTTGATCTTTTCGAATAACAACAAAAAACATGACTATTATGCGGCTGGCTTTTCGAACTCTGGAGAACAACCCCATAATTGCGGTAGCATGGGATCAGAGATAATCCGGCTCCGGCTTCTGATGCTTGTCGTGCTTTCGCTGCGTCATGGAGAGCAGAGCCTCCTGCAAAACCTTGGAGAAGTTCACATGATGGGCTTCGCCGTAAGCGTTCAGCCAGGCGGGGATGGTAATGTTCTTGCGCACGGACTTTTGCGCGTGCGCATCGGAATACGCCCCCATATCCAGCACGATCAGGCTTACAAAGTCATCCGGATCTTCGGTATGGATATCGGTATATTCGGAAGCGGGGGGCACATCCCCGCCCTTTTCCATGATGGACAAAATCACGCCGCTGGCCTGGCTGACCGCGTCTTCAATCGCGTCGGCCAACGTGTCACCGGAAGCAAGACAGTCCGGAAGGTCCGGAACGATCACATCATATCCGCCCTCATCGAAATACGGCGTAAAGATCGCCGGGTAGATCAGCTTCATCTCATCCCTTCTTTCTGAGTGCCTGAAAGCATCTGTCTCTATTGTACGCATTATGCGCACAGAGTCAAGACCGAGAGAAATTGACGAAAAAAACGTGTTACAGGTCACATTCTGACCATGCTGCAGGGACTGGCGGGGATGTGATTTGTAACAAATGCGTCAATTGAAAAACGTGATGCCGATGCTTCCGGATGGTTGGTCAAACAGGGATATCGTATGCTATAATAAAGCAGCGGAGGAAAATCAGATGGAGAATGGAATGGTTGAAAGAAAAAAGAGCCGAGGATCCTTGTGTCTTTTATGGTTGTTTGCGCTCTGTCTGATGCTGAGCCTTGCATTTGTGCCGGCAACGGCCCGTGCGGCAGGCCAGCCGAGGCTGAGCAAGACGAGGCTGACCCTTGTCACAGGCAAGAGCAAAAAGCTGAAGGTAAAAGGGTATAAGGGCAAGGTGCAGTGGGTTTCCACGAATCCCTATGTCGCGAAGGTATCCGGGAAGGGCAAGGTCAAGGCGAAGCACATGGGGTACACCGTGATCCTTGTGAAGGCCGGAGATGTTGTGCTGAAGTGCCCCGTGACGGTAAACGGGAGAAAGAAAAAGAAAGAGAAGCCCTTTATCTTCTGTTATGAGGTTGACCGGGAAGGAAGGTCGATCGAAACAGGGAATGCCTATAATCTCGCTGTGATGAACGGGTATTATGACACCTGGAACTGGAAGGTTTCCAATACGGATTATGCAACGCTGTATGACAATGGAAACCATGGGGCATCCGCTGTCAGGACCGGGAAGTACTGCCAGCTGGTTGAGACCTTTATGGGAAAGTCCGGGACTGTTCTGGTGACAGCCACGAACGGCAGTGTGACGCTGCAGTACCAGATGGTGATTCATCCGTCTGCAGTGGATGCTGCATATGTCAATCTGCGCAATCAGGTGCTGTCCTCCATGATCAGGCCGGGGATGCGCGCACAGGAGAAGTGCCTTGTGATCGCAAAGTGGCTGAGCAATTATGCTTCTTATCAGATCACCAACGCGGAGGACTATTCTCTGCTGAAGACCGGTGTCGGACAGTGCTATCATTATGCGCGAACCTATGATTTTCTGATGGATGGAACCGGGATTCCGTGTGATTATATCTCTTCCAAAGGTAATCCGGGGCATGCGTGGAATCAGGTGCAGATTGACGGGGCATGGTATAACGTCGACGTCACATCATTTGACAATACGGAGAATAACAGGAAGTATCCCTTCTTCTATCAATACTTTATGGTTTCGGATTATCAGTACGCGATGAAGCAGCCGCGATACAATCCTTATCACGTATGTACGAGCAGACGGTTTGACTTCAATCATTTCTTTACTGCCAGCCCGTGGGAAACAGGAGAATGGGTCAAATACTGACTTGGGAGGTACGGCTAAGGCCGGGGAAGGATTCAAGAAACGTTTATGAAGGCAATCAGCTGGAATGTAAATGGTCTCAGGGCTTGTGTCGGGAAAGATTTTGAAGAGAGCTTCCGCTCTCTTAACGCAGATTTGTTTGCGCTGCAGGAGACGAAGCTGCAGGAGGGGCAGATTGAACTTAAGACGCCGGGATATCATCAGTACTGGAATTACGCGAAGAAGAAGGGATATTCCGGGACAGCGGTCTTTGCCCGGAAAGAGCCTCTGAATGTTTTTTACGGGATCGGAATCGAAGCGCATGATCAGGAGGGCCGGGTGATTACACTGGAGTACCCGGAATACTATTTCGTGACGTGCTATACGCCGAATTCACAGAATGAACTGAAGCGGCTGGATTATCGCATGCAGTGGGAAGAGGATTTCCTGAACTATCTTCAGTCGCTCGATCAGAAGAAGCCGGTGATTCTGTGCGGGGATCTGAATGTCGCCCATGAGGAGATAGACCTGAAGAACCCGAAGACAAACCGGAAGAATGCCGGGTTTACGGACGAGGAGCGCGCGAAGATGTCACAGCTTCTTGACGCAGGATTCACGGATACCTTCCGGTATTTTTATCCGGATCTGGAGGGGGTGTATTCCTGGTGGAGCTACAGATTCCGTGCAAGAGAGAAGAATGCGGGATGGCGCATGGACTATTTTATTACATCGAAGAGACTGGATGAGAAGCTGGTGGAC
>CADBZI010000039.1:0-38130 GCA_902799015.1 uncultured Lachnospiraceae bacterium
ATTGGCGAAGCGGATTTCTATCGGCAGACGAACGGCCTCATATGGCGGGCGCTGCTCGAAGTCGTTCACAACGGAGACGCGCCCGACATCGTGACGCTCCACCAACAGCTCATACAAGATAAAAACCTCAAGCGCGTCGGCGGAATTTCGACGGTGACACACCTTGGCAGCCTCGAACCGACAGCGGCGAATATCGAGAAATACGCGAAAACTGTCCTCGACTACTCGAAGCGGCGGCAGATGGTGGAGACAAGCGAGCTTCTACGAGCGGATGCGTTCGACTTCGACAAGGAAACGAGCGCAGCGCTCGGGCAGGCGCAGGAACGCCTCACGGACGCCGCCATAGCAGACGGAGGGGCGAACGTTCTCAACATGCTCGAAGCAGTCGCGCGCTATGAAACAGAGACACTTCATGCCCCTGCTGGCCGCCAGCCTCGGTGAAGTCACCGGTCTGCTCGTCAAGGATGGTCCATCCTTCTCTGTCAGCGATTTCCTGGAAGCCCTCGGAACGTCCGATCTGTGCGGAAGAACCGGTGGATCCGGAGATAACCAGCGCGTTGATCTCGTCGATGCCCTTTGCTTCCGCATAAGCCTTCAGCCACTCGCCGGCTGCAAGACCTTCTGTCTTGAAGTTGGAGCCAACCCATGATACATACTTGTCGGAATCATCGATGGTACGGTCGATTACGATAACCGGGATTCCTGCATCCTCGCACTCTGTCAGAACAGTGTCCCATCCGGTAGCGATGATCGGATCGATGATGATGTAGTCAACTTCCTGCTCGATGAAGGAACGAACTGCCTCTTTCTGTGCTGCTTCATCGTTGTCGCAGTCAACGAAGCTGAGGTTATAGCCGTTCTCCTCGCTGAATACATCCTGGCAGGACTTTGTGGAAGCTGTTCTCCAGTCAGACTCATGTCCGACCTGCGCGAAGCCGATGTTGATCAGATCATCAGCGGAAGCGCTCATCGCTCCGACATACAGTCCTGCTACCAGTGAGATCGTAAGACCCGCAACCAATTTCATCTTCATAAAGAATCCTCCTTTTCCGGCGGTTCCTCCCGCCAATCCAATTTATTGGTTGTATCTATGATAATCCCGATTCAAAACCCTCTCAATGAAACAATTTCGGAAAAGAGTTCAATAATTTCACAAATTACGATCCGTTTTCACCGCTATTTTCGTGAAAACGTTAAAAAAGTTGACTTTCTTACGAAAAAAGTCAACTTTTTTACGAACCATGTTCCTCTGACCCAATCGATCCGGAATTCCTGTTCTCCGGCAGCTCTTTGGGATTATATACGGTGACGCTTGTCCCCTCCCCATAGACACTCTCGATCTGTATCCGATATGCTTCTCCGAAGTTCAGGCGAAGTCTCTGGGCTGCATTCGCAAGCCCGAATCCGGTATTATCCTCTTCCGGCGGCCGGGTTCCGTTCACCATCTCTTGCACCTTCTGCAGGTCTTCCTCCTTCATGCCGATCCCGTTATCGGATACCCGGATGCAGACAAAGCTGTTTTTTTCAAACGCTGTGATCGTCAGAAGGCCCATGCCTCTTTTATTCTTAATTCCGTGATAAAGCGCATTCTCCACAATGGGCTGCAGCGTCATCTTGATGACGGGAACCTCCATCAGGTCTTGCGGAACATCAATCTCGTAGGAAAGAATATCCTGATAACGGAACTTCTGAATCTGCAGATAAGCCTCTACATGCGAGATCTCTTCCCGCAGGGTTATGATGTCCCGGCCTCCGGAGAGCGTCGTGCGGAAAAACTGTGACAGGGACATGACAAGCGCCTGAACCTCTTCTTTTCTTCCTGCCTCTGAAAGCCAGAGAATGTTATCCAGGGTATTATAAAGAAAATGCGGATTGATCTGCGCCTGCAGAAGCTTCTGCTCCATGTTCCGGTTATAGATCTGTTCCTCCCGGATATCCTCAATCAGAATCGTAATCTGCTGTGCCATCCGGTTGAAGCTCTCTCCCACCACAGACAACTCGTTCCCGGACGCAATATGGATCCTCGTATCCAGATGCCCCTGTCCGATCTCTTCCGCAGCATCGCAGAGCTTGTGGACCGGCCGGGTAATGCTGCGCGTAATCAGAACAACGAAAATGGCACTGATGCATAAGACCAGCACAAAGATCACTGCCGCCATCCGTACGACCCTTCTTCTCTGGGAAAGCGTCTGCTCCCGGATCTCGCCCATGCTCTTGGTCTCGTAGGAAATATATTCGGTGATTCTCTCCTGGATCAGCTCTGTGATGATACGGATGTCCGTCTCCAGGCGCTCCATGTTCTCCTCATAGCTGCCTGTCTGTTTGACACTCGCATCGATATCATCCACATGGGTGCGGAGCGTTTTCAGAAGCTTGCAAAGTCTTGCGGCTGCCTGGGCAGCTTCCGGGGACGAGGAGCTTTTCTCCAGCATATTAAAGCTGGCCTGCGCCTGATCGATCATCGTATCGGGATTCGTCATGCTGACAACCGCGCCGACTTCATTTTTTCCCAGGGAGCGCGCAATCATCTGATACATGACCGAGTCCATATCTTCCTTGAAATGGATGTTATAGATATTCGCTCTTGTGACATTCTGTGCGATCGAGTCATAGGAAGCTCCGACACTGCTCAGCATGACCAGAAGAAAGACGGACAGAAGCAGAAAAGGGATAGAGATCATCCCCGTCATAATGGCCAGCCTGGCCGTCAGATTCATATTCTCGATCACATGAAGCAGCCTGCGAAATCCCTTTTTTATCATACCTGTGATTCCTGCTCTTTATAAGATACACGGTATTCTCTCGGTGTCATGCCCTGGATCTTCTTAAACGTAGAACTAAAGTAGTGCGGATCGCGGTAACCGACCCTGTAAGCGACCTCTGAGCTGCGCAGCTGCGTTGTCCGGAGCAGCTCTTTGGCTCTTTCCATTCTTTTTCCGATCAGATATTCAATGAAGGTTGTTCCCAATTCCTGGGAAAAGATAGAAGAAAAATGATTCGGGCTCATCCCCACAGTCTGGGCCACCCGGTTCAGGGAGATGTCTTCCTGATCAAAATGCGTGTCGATATAGGAGACAGCCTGCCGGAGGATCTTCCCGTAGCGCTTCTCCGTGTTGTGATCTCTCAGCGCAATCACTTCCTTCAGATAGGAAGTCAGATAGCTTCTTGCCTGCTCCGCCGTGATCCTGCCCTTCAGCAGAGAATTGATATCTCCGCACTTTTTGTCAATTTCATTTACCTGCCTGCCCATGTCCTTCAGAAAGCGAACCATCGTAAAATACATGTCCATGGACAGATAGGTCAGAAGCAGATAGGAGTTCAGGTTGTCCTCACCAATCGATTGAAACAGTCCTTCCAAAAACGGTTCCGCCTCCTCCAGGGTTCCGGTTCTGAGATACTCTTCCAGCATCTTCCTGGAATTGTCATTTGTGACCGCCTGATCAATGTCAAGCGCAGCGGCGTCTTTTTCGGAAGCACGCGCCTCTGTGGGCAGCGGTGATACCTGCAGGCCGGACAGATCCTTTTTTACGCTGTCTGTCTCATCGGCCGTAACCACCCGGTTCATTCCGGTGATGAAACGGCTGGACAAGGCTTTGTTCGCGGAGTTATATGCCTTTCCGATATCACTGATTCTGCCGACTGTTCTGCCGGCTCCGATGAACCAGGTGTGCTCCGCGTCTTTTTCGACACATTCCTTCAGGCGCCGGATCAGCTCTTTCTGCGTATCCGATACTTCCTCTTCGGAATTCGCCGTTCCGATCATGGCAAACCCATTTTCATTCCGGTCAAAGAAGATCCATCCCGGAATCTGTTCCGGAATCGCGGCAAGCTCCGTGCGAAGCTGTTCCGAAGGCATCGCATTTTCTTTTCCGCGTACGGTCATCAGAATGACAGAGTAATACCGTGCGGAGATGTGAATGCCGAGGTGATCGGCCATCGCCAGGATCTCTTTCAGAGAACGGTCATTGGTCACAAGCGCGCGGAACAGCAGATTCTTCTCCGCGTCTTTCTGTTCCCGTGCAAGCTCCTCGCTCCAAGCATTATTCTCCGGCTGCGCTCTCTCCTGCTCGATTTTCTCCTGAACACGCCGGATGCATTCCAGAAGCTTCCCCGGCGGAAGCGGCTTAAGCAGATAATCGGTGACGCCCAGCGAGACGGCCTGCTGGGCATAGACAAACTCATCATATCCGGAAAGAATGATAATCGCGGTATCCGGAAGTTCCTTCCGGACAAGCGCAGACAGCTCCAGCCCATCCATAAACGGCATCTTGATATCGGTCAGCAGGATATCCGGCTTCGTCTCCAGAATCATCGGCCATGCAAGTTCCCCGTCGCTGGCCTCCCCGACAAACTCGATATCTTCCTTTTCCCAGTTGATCTGCCGCTTGATGCCGTCGCGCATTACAATCTCGTCCTCAACAAGGAATAGCTTTACCATCACGTCTCCTCAAACAATGAAAAACTCGGAAACCAGTACCACGATACAGCACAGACTTGCCACCTGAAGCAGGCTTCTTCCGAACCATGCGGCAACGATGCCGGCCACGAGGGCAAGTGCGCCTGAAACCGGACTCTGCGTCGCCTCGATCATGGCAGGAAATGTCATGACCGCAAGCGTGACATAGGGTACATAATACAGAAAAGACTGCAGAAACGGAGAACGGATCCTCCTGCGGATCAGCGTGACAGGAAGCACACGCACCAGATAGGTTACCGCAAACATAACCAGTATATAAAGATTGATGCTCTTGCTCATATCCTGTCCTCCTTCCTTTTCTCTTCTGTACTGTCACCGGACGGATGCGGAAACAGAACGGATGCTGCCGCGGACAGCACGATGGTCAGAAGGATGATCCGGTTTCCCGATGAGAGGCTGCTCAGCCAGGGCAGCTTCGATGCTGCAAGACTTGCAGCAAAACTCACGATAATCAGTCCCAGAATGATTCTGTCTTCTTTTGAAGGCGGAATAATGACAGCCAGAAACATGCCGAACAGCGCAACGCCCAGTGCACTTACAATCCTGGCAGGCATCAGATTGCCGACCAGAATTCCGAGTGCGGTACCGAGTGCCCACAAGGGTGCTGCCACAGCTCCGGCCCCGTAAGGATAGAAGGGATTCAGATCCCCTTTTTGCCGCATTTCAATCGCGAAGATCTCATCTGTGATGAAATAGGCAACACCGAACCGGTGGATCGGATGCATCTTCTCCGGAAGCTTCTGACTGACGGCAGTGCTCATCAGAAGATACCGGGCGTTGACAATTAGGGTGATCAGTGCCATCTCAAACAGTCCCGAGGCAGCCGCGATCACCGTAAAGCCGGCATATTCCCCGGCGGAGGCAAGACACAGAATACTGGCAATGAATCCCTGAAGCGGACTCAGTCCCGCATCCCTCGCCGCCACGCCAAGCGCAAACGCAACGGCAAAGTACCCCAGCCCGATCGGCAGCCCGTCACGCAGCCCCTCAAAAAACATGGCTTTATTGTTTTTGTTTCCAGCAGTCATTCTCTGTTCCATCTCATCTATAAACTTTTGTTTATATCTGATTCTGTCCGGTCTGAAGCCGATCCCGTAATCGAAACTGCTTCGTCCTTCGGACTCGCACTTTCGAACGGGATCTGGCTATCTTTGCCGGTTGATCATAGCAGCCTGATAGCCGGCTCCGAAGCCATTGTCAATATTTACGACAGATACACCGCTCGCACAGGAATTCAGCATCGCTAAAAGTGCGCTGAGCCCATGAAAGCTGGCACCGTATCCGACAGAAGTCGGAACCGCGATCACAGGACAGTCCGCAAGGCCGGCGATGACACTCGCCAGCGCTCCTTCCATCCCCGCAACCGCGATAATCACGGAGGCACGCATAATCTCATCCATATGAGACAATAGTCTGTGCAGACCGGACACGCCTACATCCGTCAGCCGGATCACCCGGTTTCCCAGCGCCTGCGCTGTGAGTGCCGCTTCCTCACTGACAGGAAGATCCGATGTCCCTCCGGAAGCAACAACAATGCTGCCGCTTCCGGAAGGTTCCGGCATCTGTCCGACCACGGCAAGACGCGCGATCTCGTAATAATGAATCCCGTCCTGCCCGCTGTCGGACTCGGGCTGCAGCTTTATCCCGCTGCTTTTCAGACCCTCTTCCAGGAAAGAAGCCTTTTCGGAAGACAATCTCGTAACAAGAATGGTCTTCACCCCATTCTGCCGCATGTTCCGGACAATTCCCAGGATCTGCTGCTTTGTCTTTCCTTCGCCATAGATCACCTCTGCAAATCCCTGACGGATCTGACGGTGATTGTCAATCATTGCATATCCAAGGTCCGTAAAGGGATCCTCCCGGATCTTCACAAGCGCCTCCTCCGGACTGATCGTTCCGTCCCGGACGCATGCAAGAATCTTCCTCATCTCAGACTGTTCCATGGCAGAAAGTCTCCTTCAAAAAATCCTGTAATCATTACAGATAATGTGCTCTCAGCCACTCATCTGTCTCAGGGCTGAGATACTTCGGCGCGATATCAAACATGGTTCTGGCACCGGTCTGGCCTTCCGCATTCATACGATAAGCCGCCCTTGCGACCGCGGCGATCACGCTTCCTGTAAACTCCGGATTGGAATCCAGCTTCAGGCTGTACTCGATCACATGCTTTCTTTCACCAGTCTGTCCGGAATAGATCACTGATCCTCCATGCGGCAGCTCACTGTGCTTCTCCTTCATCTCCTGCGCGGAAATGAACTGCACGGTCGTGTCATAGTCCGCGAAATAGTTCGGCATCTCTTTGATCTCTTTTTCAATCCGGGCAAGATCCGCTCCCTCCTGCGCCACGACATAGCATTCACGGGTGTGCTTCTGACGAACCGTAAGCTCTGGGTTCTTTCCGGAACGAACCTGCTCCAGCGCCTCCTCGACGGGAACGGTGTACTGTCTGGCGTCCACAACGCCGTCGATCCGGCGGATCGCATCGGAATGCCCCTGGGAAACGCCCCTTCCCCAGAAGGTGTAATCACGCCCGTTTGGAAGTACACTGTGCGCATAGATTCTGCTTAGAGAGAACATACCCGGATCCCATCCACAGGATATCACACCAATCCGCAAACCGCGCTTCGCGGCTTTGTCTACGGCATCAAAATGCTCCGGAATTCTTGCATGTGTATCAAAGCTGTCTACGACATTGAACATGGACGCATATTCCGGTGTCTGCTCCGGAAGATCCGTAGCGCTGCCGCCGCACAGAATGAGAACATCAATTTCATCCTTTTTGCCGGGAAGCTCTTCGATGCTCAAAACCGGGCATCCGGAGACCGTCTTCACGCCGGCCGGATCTCTCCTGGTAAATACTGCCGTAAGCTCCTGATCCGCATTCGCCATGACAGCCTTTTCAACACCCCTGCCAAGATTACCGTATCCAAGAATTCCTATTCTGATGCTCATATGCCCCTCCTTCTCCAAAAACTGCAGCGAGTCCTTCTGCTTCCGGCAGAGGATTCGCTGCAGCCTGATACAACTGCAATATTGAGTTTAAACGTTATCCGTTCCGCTTGTCAACAAAGATCAAAGCGCAAGCCTTTTCAGAACTTCCTTCCGCAGAACTTCAGAAGATCCGCTTCTGTCGTATTCTCGTCTATGATCACCAGCTCTGTTCCGGTAAACCGCGCAAAATTGGCAATGTCTTCCTTGGTCAGGGAAGTCGATACCACGGAGTGATGTGCGCCGCCGGCATAGCACCACGCTGCCGTTCCGATTCTGAAGTTCGGCTTATGGCGGTACATGATCCTTGCCACCGGAAGATTCGGCATCACCTTCGGCTGCTTCACCAGCTCGATATCCGCGCAGATAATGCGGAAATGATCGCCCATGTCAACCAGTGTCACCTGAATGGCATCTCCGGTCACGCCGTCAAAGATCAGACGGGCAGGATCTTCCTTGCCGCCGATACCAAGCGGAAGCACATCGATGACCGGCTTGTTTGCCGCGAAGCTCACCGGAACCTCGAGCATATGAGACGCAAGCTCCAGCTCCTGTCCCTTCGTCAGATCATAGGTGTAATCCTCGATGAAGCCGGTGCTTCCCTCTCTGTTCTCAGCCATCTTCATCAGTACGGCAGAAAATGCAGCGATCTTATAGTCGCCTTCCGGTCCGAAACCGATTCCTTTTCCCATCAGGTTCTGGCACGCAATACCCGGAAGCTGCTTCAGTCCGTACAGATCCTGGAAGGTATCCGTGAAAGCGCCGATCCCGTTCTTTTCGAGGAATTTCTCCAAAGCAACTTCATACTTCGCCTGCTCGCGCACCGCATCAATCCGGTCTGTCTTCATCGTATAACGGGAGGTATACTCCTCCATCTTCTTGTCGATCTCTTCTTCTGTCACCTGATCGGCAATCTTGACCAGATCCCCCAGCGCATAGTAATTGGTCTCCCAGCCGTAGCAGATCTGGGTCTCAACACGGTCGCCGTCCGTCACGGCAACCTCACGCATGTTGTTGCCGAACGCTGCAACCTTCAGGCTTCTGGAGAAAGCAATCGCCTTCGCGACCTCGGCAAACTTGCGGATGTCAGCCACAACATCTTCATGCTCATAGTATCCTGCCACAACCTGATGCGGGATTCCCATGCGGGCAAGGATGAATCCGTATTCTCTGTCCCCGTGCGCCGCCTGGTTCAGGTTCATGAAGTCCATGTCAATGGTATCATACGGCAGGAACTCATTTGCCTGGGTATGAAGATGAAGAAGCGGTTTTCTCAGAATCTGAAGGCCCTTAATCCACATCTTCGCAGGAGAAAAGGTGTGCATCCAGGTGATCACGCCGATGCAGTCGTCATCGCTCTCCACTTTTCTCATGTCCTCAATGCACAGCTCGGAAGTCTCAACTGTCGGAAGAAGCTCAACATGTGCCACATCCCCGATCTTCTCATCCAGAAATGCCGCCATTCTTCCGGCATCTTCCGCCACCTGTTTCAGGCATTCCTCGCCATACAGATCCTGGCTGCCAACAACAAAATACAACTTCGCCTTATTCATAGATAACCTCGATTCTGGAATTGCCCCTCAGTACGGGTTGTTCGATACATCTACATTGTATTGAGTCGAAACGTATTTGTAAACCGTACAACTTGCCTTTTATATAAAAAAGTTGTACTTATCCAATATAAAAATATCTTCCACAGCCGGAAGATGTATCGAAAGACTGTGGAAGATCGTAATTTCCTGTAAGCCAGCCCTTACAGGTTTAATATCTTTTTCATCTCCAGCGGGGCATCCACCAGATAATCCGCGCCATTCTCGATCAGTTCCTCACGGGTCCCGTAGCCGTAGGTCACCCCGATGGAGGCGCAGCCGGCTTCTTTTGCGCCGATGATGTCGTATCTGGAATCCCCTGCCATGATCACGTCACATGCCTTCAGGCCAAGGGCATCCAGCGCTCTTTTGATCAGAACGCTCTTCTGGTTGGAGGGGTCATAGGGATCCGGGCCGATGATCGCATCGAAGGCTCTGGCCAGGTCAAAATGCTCCAGGATCTGCCGGGCCATCTCCTGCGGCTTTGAGGTTACCACGGCGCAGCGGATTCCGGATTCCTTCAGATCCGAGAGCAGCTGCGGTATTTGGTCATAGACCTGAAGGTTATAGCATTCTCCGGCGTGATAGCACTCCCTGTAGGTCTCAACCGCCTTCCATGCTTCTTCCTCCTCCATTCCGCAGTAGGTTTCATACGAATAAAGCAGGGACGGGCCGACGAATCTGCGCAGGGTCTTTTCCTCCAGCGGGGGATGCCCTAACTTCTCCAGAGAATACCGAACGGAATTCATGATTCCGGGCCCGGAGTCGTTGATGGTTCCGTCCAGATCAAACAAGACTGCCCTGTATCTTCTGCCTGCGCATTCTTTTGCGTAACCGGTGATTCTTCGGATGACATCTGCGCCGGCCGGGAAGGGCGCCTTCGCGCATTTGGAAGGATTTGCCGCAACTGCTTTTTCTGTCAGCTTCAGCACCGGATCCAGCTGATCTTCCGGAATCCTCAGATCACCGCAGCAGGCCAGATAGGTATTGTGCAGATCCTCTACGGAGGAAAAACCGGCCAAAGGCAGCAGGAAGGAAACCGTCTCCGGATCCGCCTCCCTGAGATATCCGGCCAGAAAATAGCAGACAGCCTTCCCATGCGCGATCTTAAGATGATACGTCATCGCATAGCTTAAAGCATGGGGAATGCTGGTTCCGGTATGCGCAATTGCCATGCCTCCGAGCATTGCAGCCCGCATCAGAAGATCATAGGATTCCTCATCCGGCTCCTTTTCTCCCCGCAGGATCGGGAGGCATTTCCCCCATTCTCTGAGTCCGTCGGCGGCAATGAGACGGGAGATGGGACCGGCATCCGCATTCAGATAGCTCTCACACAGATGGGACAATGCATCGAACGCAGTGTTGCACAGCATCTGACGGCTTGCGCTGCGCAGATACTTTCCATCGATCAGAGACAGAGCAGGAAAGATCTTATGCGGAATGGAGCCCTTTGCCTGTTTGATCTCATCGGTCAGAACCGACACGGCAGTTACCTCTGAACCGGTGCCGCAGGTCGTCGGAATGCAGACGACGGGGACGGTGGAACTGTCTGCCTTTGCCGTGTAGAGATAGTCCCGCCCCTCTTTCGCATGAAAGAGCATCAGCGCAATTGCTTTTGCCGCGTCCATGGGAGACCCGCCGCCGGCGCCGATCACAAAGTCGCAGCCTTCCTCCAGCCCAAAGTCCCTGGCCTTCATTACGGTTGCTGCAGACGGATTTTCCTCAACACTGTCATAAAGAGCGTGACGAATGCCGCATTCCTCCAGTGCCGCGCAGATATCATCATAGACGCCGCAGCTTTTCGCGGAATGCCTGCCCGTAACAATCAGTGCTTTTTCTCCGAGCTTTTTCAGATCACCGGCATGTGCCTTGACGACATCCCTGCCGCAATATACTCTGGCCGGCATATAAAAACGGTCTTCTCTCATCTCTTACTCCTTTCCTGTGCTTCCGGAATCGGCCTGAGCGCGCGCTCCAGAATGCCGTGGACCTGGGCGATTACCATTCCGTAATTTGTGATCGGAACGCCCAGGGCATGCGCCTGCTCATTGCGTGCACTGACCTCTTTCTCATTCAGCATACAGGAACCGCAGTGAATGACAAGACGGTACTGTTCCAGATCCGCGGGAAAGGAAAGGCCCGACGAGGTTTCAAATACCGGCTCCTGTTTCGTATAGGAACGAATCCATGCCGGAAGCTTCACGGTACCGATGTCTCCGCACTGTCTGTGATGCGTACATCCCTCAGCAATCAGGATTCTGTCTCCGTCTTTGATCTGATTCAAAGCAGAGATTCCCGCAAGCTGCATCTGTAATACGCCCTTGTATCTCGCCATCAGGATGGAAAAAGAGGTCATGGGAATCTCATCCGGAACGACTTCTGATACAAATGAAAAAGCCTGGCTGTCCGTAATCACCAGAGCAGGCTGCTTCGGCAAAGAGGCCATCACCGCCTTCAATTCCGTGTCTCTTACGCATAAAACCTGAATTCCGTGATCGAGAAGATCCCTGAGTACCTGCTGCTGCGGGAGGATCAGCCTTCCCTTTGGCGCAGAGCCGTCAAGCGGGATCACAAGAATGACCAGATCCAGAGGGCGGACCAGGTCCGCTGCCAGAGGCTTCTCCTTCTGCTTCTCAAGCGCCGCTGCACTCTGGCCGATCATTTCCCGAAGAGCAGTCAGGTTTTCCCCTGTCAGGGCACTGACGCAGATCTGACGCACAACGTTCTGCCCGAAATCGGACTGAGACATCTTATGTTTTACTGCCGGATCATCGATCAGATCTGTTTTGTTCCAGGCAAGAATGCAGTCCGTCTTCTGCTCCTGAAACAGACCCAGCAGCTCCCGGTCAGATGCTCCGATGCCTTTTGCCGCATCCACCACAAGCACCGCAAGATCTGTTCTTTTCAGGATCTCCCGCGTCCTGTTGACACGCAGCTCGCCCAATCCTCCCTCATCGTCGAAACCCGGGGTATCCGTGATCACGACAGGACCTGCGGGAAGAATCTCCATGGACTTGGACACCGGATCGGTTGTCGTGCCCGGTACATCGGAGACAACCGACATCTGCTGGGAGGTCAGGGCATTGACCAGGCTTGACTTTCCCGCGTTTCTGCTTCCGAAGAATCCGATATGAAGCCGCACACTGCGCGGCGCATCATTCATGCTCATAGAGAACCTCCTTTTTCCAGCAGTGAACCGATCTGATTCAGATATAACCGTCCGGACAGCGCAAAATGCGGCAGCGCATGAAATCTGCACCCGGACCGGCAGGCTTCCTTCAGCATCGGATCCGCTGTCACTTCCTCATACTCTGCAAGTACTTCCCGAATCTGCCTTTCCCCCTCCGGCGTGAAACCTTGCTCCGGAAGCAATCCCTGCCTGGTTTCTGTCAGAGCGATCAGATCGCAGGGCTTTCCATCCGTAAGAACTATGTCTGCCGCGGCACTGCCCATGGTGACCGGCTCTCCCGCGATGCATCTGACGGGGGTATCCGGGTTCTTCCGTTTTTCCCGTGACGGAAGGCTGTTCAGAATCTCCAGATAGGGGACGCTGCTTTTCCTGGTGAGCGCGCTTTTTTTCACTGCTTCACACAGAATCCTCCTGAAAGAGCCCGTCGGAACGCCGACCGTATAAGGGATACCGAAGGTTTCCTCCATCCACCGTGCTGTTTCCATTCCAGTGGAGGACACTACCAGGTTTACATCCGCGCCTGCGGATCGTTTCAGGCTCTGAAGACCATCTCCGATCGCCCAGTTGCTGACAACCTCAAAGCCTTCTTCTTCCAGGATCCTTCTCATCGCCATGGCATCTTCCCTGACCGGATAATCCAGAGGAGTCATCCCGAGAATATTCAGGCGGATCCGGCGTCCGTCCGGGTTCGTGTCAGCTGCAATGATCCGGCCCGTGCCGGGAAGGCCCCGTAACGTTCCGGAATCGCCGGCTGCCCCTGCATCTTCTGATAACAGCATCTTCGCAAGATGGAGAAACGCCTGTCCGGCCCCTTTTGTATAATCGTGCATCGCGTTGGTCTCGACATGAAAGGAGGCAATACCAGTCAGAGCCGTTACCTTCTTGCAGATTGCTTCAAAATCAGTCCCGATCAGCCATGGAACCGGCGAATTCGCGATCGCGATGAACGCAGGATGAAACGTGTTGGCTGCGGAAACAATATCATCAATCAGCCGCTGGTCATTTCCGGTAATCGCGTCAAGCTGGGTCAGGCCGGAAAGAAAGATCAGGCTTTCCATGCTGACCCACCGGATCTCGTCATGTGTGTTATAGGTGGAATTGCACCCGGACGGGTCATGCATCACAACCATGCCGCCCAGCTCATACAGCGCGGAGCATACCCCCGACACATCTCCCGTATAGACCGGCAGATTCCACCACGTTTGTGATTTCCAGCTCTCTCCTGCCATCTTTTATTCCTCCGGCTGTGTTGAGACTACCGTGCTGCACAGACTCGGCCACCCGATCCCCTTTTTCGGAATCATCCGCTTGTAATCAAGTTCCTCCTCCTTCGCCTGCCGCAGAAGGGCGCAAAGATCCCGGATCCCCTGATAGCCCCACAGACCGCCGCCTTCGATGATATTCACGAAATGACCACTCTGGCAGAACCATGCCGCCTTCTGGCCGAGCGCGATCACCCTGCGTCCGGAGGTGACGACGTCCTTCCCTCTTCCATACAGAACCATGCCGGGCTGGATGGTCGGAACCAGCCTCAGGTCCGGGCAATGCTCCTTCAGCCAGTTGAAGGCTTCCTGTTCTTCTTCCAATATCGCATCCAGGAACACACATTCCACAAAGATCCCATGCTGAATCAGAAGCTTCGCGATCCCAAGCGGCCTGGAATGGGCAGTGTAATCGATGGCAACCGTCCAGTCATGCAGATCTTCGGCAAGCTCCTGAAGAGCCGCAATGCATGTCCTTTCCTGTTCCCGCATCCAATCCTCCGAAGCAAGATCTCTTCCGCATACATCGGACAAGGCTTTGATCTGAGCGCGGATCTCATCAAAGGAAACTGCCGCTGACAGATACACGAATCCTGCTGAGGTCCGCTCAGAAAGATCCTTCACCGCCTGACAGGCATTCGGATAGGTGCAGACATTGACCGCGGCATCGCCCAGAGCGAGAAACTGTTCGAAATCATCGCAGTCATAGATCTGCTTTACTTCAAAACGGTTTGAGGACAGAAGGGTGATCAGCTCGCAGTCCCGGTCAAACGGAACATCACTTCCGAGAAGATTGACCCTCGCAGGGTTCTTCCGGACAGGCTGTATGATTCCGAACGCTGCCATCCTCAGCTTCATGTCCGGCGTCGGTCCTTCCTTCTGCCGGATGCAATCCATGTATCCCTTGACAAACCGGATCTGAGGAAACCGGCGGCCCAGCTCGCGGAAGATGTAATCCTCATCGCTGCCTGTGAAAATGTGCAGGCAGACCAGGAAGACAAATACGACAGGCGGCTCTTTTGGAAGATTCCGGATGACATCCGATACGCCTTCGATCGTAATGGTTTCCAGATTGTCAACCTGAACGTCCCGCTCGCGGAGCATGACGCTGGAGAACCGGTCCCGGCATCCCATCTCCGCTGCAGTCATCACAACGCCGCGCAGGCAATTGTCCGAGCATACATAGATGCTGTGCGACTGAGGGACGGCCATTCCGATATGTACAATATTCCAGGTTCCGTGGGCAGGCGCATTGTACTCCAGAGTACGTGGAAACGGCGCGGGGAAGGAGGCATCCGCGATACGGATCCCCTCTTCCAGATGTGCAATCGCTCCATCCGACAATGTCTCATGGAAACCGGAAACTCTTTTAAGCATGCGCGTTCTCTCCGTCTTCTTTTTCCTGCGTGATGACATCCGAATAAACGGTTCTGCTGGCAACCCCTTCCAGTCTGCCGATCTTTCCGCTCAGTGCGGAGATGAAGTCCTGCGGAGCATCCACGGCAAGGCTGATGATGCTGATGTTCCGCTCTCTGTACGGAATCCCCATTCTCCCGATCACGTACCTGGATGCCTCATGCAGATATGCATTCAGTTTCGTGATCTGGCTGGTATCCGAGACAATAATTGAGATGATTGCAACTCGCTTCATGGCGATTTCCTTTCCTGTGCAGGTCAGCAGATCCGGGGAAGCAGTTCATTTCCGGGCTGAGGCAGATACGTCTGTGTACCGATTGCGGTCTGCATCACAACACGTCCCGCTTCGCTGTCCGTGACGCGGCCGATTACGGCAGCTTTCTCAGAGTGCTCGACTGCATGCAGAATTGCAAGTACCTGCTCTGTCTTTTCCTGCGGTACGATCATAACCATGGTTCCCTCACAGGCCAGGTACAGAGGATCCAGTCCCAGCATCCCTGTCACTCCGCTCACCGAAGGAAGGACCGGGATCGCTTCCTGCTCCAGAAGAATTCCCTTCCGGCTCTCTGCGGCGATCTCATACAGAACCGTTCCGACGCCGCCCCGGGTGGCATCCCGGATCACATGTACATCGGGAACCTCCCGGAGAACTGCCTCTACATTCTTCCACAGCGGCGCGCAGTCACTGCTTACCTCAGCCTCAATGCCAAACTCATCCCGCTCCAGCAGAATGCAGCAGCCGTGCCGTCCGATGTCTCCCGTTACGATCACGCTGTCCCCGCTTTGGGCCAGCTTGCCGGAGGTGTTGACATTCTCCGCGATCTGCCCGATCCCGGTTGTCGTGATAAAGACGCCGTCCACCTGCCCCTTTCCGGCAACCTTGGTGTCTCCCGCAACAATTACAACGCCTGCCTCCTTCCTGCTCCATGGAGCAGACAATCTCCTCCAGGCGGTCCATCGGGAACCCTTCCTCAATGACAAACGCGCAGGTGAGATACAGAGGCTTCGCGCCCATGCACGCAAGGTCATTTACCGTACCGCAGATGGAAAGCTTTCCGATGTTTCCGCCCCGGAAAAACCGCGGCGAAACGATGAATCCGTCTGTCGTCATGGCAATTCTGCCGCCCGGAGCGGGAAGGATCGCCGCGTCATCCGGGGTAAAATACGGATTCGAAAAATGCGCCTTGAATACCTGCTCGATCAATTCTGCTGTCTGCTTTCCGCCTGCGCCGTGGGCAAGCGTTACGGTCTTATTCTTCAGGTCCATGCCTGTCTCCTTTTCTTTTTTCAGATATCATCCTGTTAATCAGCCATACAGATAGAATGCCGAACATGCGCCCTCTGAGGATACCATGCAGGCGCCGACCGGATGCTCCGGGGTACAGCCTTTTCCAAACAAAGGACACGCTTTCGGCGTGATCCTGCCCTGCAGCACCTCACCGCACCGGCAGCCTCTTGCCTCTCTTCCGTTCATTTCGGGAAGCTGGTATTTTTTGCGTGCGTCATAAGCGGCATATTCCTCTCTCAGCTCCATTCCCGAGTCTGCAAGAGTGCCGATCCCACGCCATCTGGAGTCACAAGGCTGCATATAGCTGCGGACCAGTTCCCTGGCCTGCACACTGCCGTCCTCCGTGACAACCCGCGGATAGCAGTTGACCAGAAATGGCTTGCCCTCCTGCGTCTTCTTCACGATCACGGCAAGTGCCGTCAGCAGTTCGGACGCGGTGAATCCCGCTACAACTCCGCTCATGCCAAGCGCGAGCATCTCACGGCATTCCGACAGGCCCTGGATGGCGCATACATGACCGGGATACAGGTAGGCATCGGTGGTTTCCATCATCGCCCGGTACGCGGCGGGCATGGTCTTATTCGCGCAAAGGAGGCTGAAGTTGTGCAGATCCTCCCGGATTGCATGCTCCAGCGCGATGCACGAGGAGGGTGTTGTCGTCTCAAATCCGACAGACAGGAATACAGCCTCTTCCTCCGGATGCGTTCTTGCCCATACCTCCGCGTCCAGCGGAGAGTAGACAACCTGCACCTTTGCCCCCTTCCCCCGTGCCGTCTGCAAACTCATCTTTGATCCGGGAACCCGTACCAGGTCTCCGAAGGTCAGGATCGTGCATCCCTTTTCCAGCGCCAGAAAGATGGCCTCGTCAATGTAGGAAACCGGTGTCACGCAGACCGGACATCCCGGTCCGGAGATCAATGTGATGTCCTCCGACAGAAGGCTCCTGATTCCAAGCCGGAAGATCTCATGCGTATGCGTACCGCAGACCTCCATAATCCGGATCTTCGGTCCGTGATAGGTGGACAGGATCTTTCGCGCCTTTTCCAGGGAGCCGGACAGCGTATTCTTCTTTTCCGTGTCAGTCATACCAGAAGTTCCTCCATCAGGCTGTCCGCCTCCTCTTCCTCATTTTTTGTGATCTTTGCAATGGCAGCGCCCGCGTGCACCATCACATAATCGCCGGGAGCCAGATCCGAGATCAGCTGCGCGGAGACCTCTCTGCGTGCTCCCGACGCATCCACAATAGCGCTTTTGTCACTTACCTTGACAACCCTTGCTGATAATCCTACACACATGACTGTTTTCTCCTTTCAAAAGATCATCCCTCCCTCCGGAGGATTTCCTGTGCGGCCAGTGCCTGTCCGATGCTGATTCCGCCGTCATTGGGAGGAATCAGATGATGCGTATAAACCTCCATGCCGCTTTCTTCGAGTTTTTCTGATGTCAGTTCCAGAAGCAGCGTGTTCTGGTAGACGCCTCCGGTCAGAACCGCCCGCTTTTGGCCTGTTTTTTTCGATTCAGCGAGGATGGCTCCTGCAATCATGGAAGCAAGTGCTTCATGAAACAGATACGCAAGCGCTCCGGACTCCTCGCCCGCAAGATACTGTTCCACGATCTGTCTGACGAGCAGATCTGTAGGAAGCACCTGAAATGCTGCGCTTTCTGCCGGTTTCGCTTCCCCGGCTTTGTCCGTCCACACCCTGACGGAGGAAACCGGAATTCCCTCTTTGGATGCCTTTTTCTTCCGGTAATCCTGCGCGGCAAACATCAAAGACGTAGAAGCTTCTCCTTCAAAGGTGGACTCTTTGCAGATGCCGAGGATCGCACTGACTGCGTCAAACAGCCTTCCCGCACTGGTTGATGTTACGGTATTCATCCTTCTGTCCGCCATCAGTGAGATCGTCTTCAGGGAAGAAGCACTGCACAGGGAGAGCTTTTCCACGATCCTGGCAGCCTCAGAGGCATCCGGATACAGGGAATGAAGCATGGAAGATGCGATGCGCCAGCCCTGTCTTGACGCGGTATCTCCTCCCACCATCAAAAACGGCCGGATGCTCCCGAACCGCTCAAAACCGGCACGGTCACAGCGCATCAGTTCGCCGCCCCAGATCGTTCCATCGATTCCCCATCCGGTTCCGTCGAAGGAAGCGCCAAGCACCTCACCGTCCAGATCATTCTCCGCCATACAGGAAACGATATGGGCAAAATGATGCTGTACGGGAATGAGCCGTATGCCTCTTTTTTTTGCCAGCTTCTTCGCAAACTCTGAGGAATGATAGGCGGGATGAAGATCACAGGCAATTACCTCCGCCTTTCTTTCCAGCAGCGTTTCCATACGGGCAGCGGATTCCTCCAGCGCACGGACGGACCTCGGATCCGCGAGATCTCCTACATAGGCAGAAGGATAAAACATGGAGCCGATCCCGATGCAGAACGTATTCTTCAGCTCACCGCCTGCGGCAAGCACGACCTTGTCATATTCCCCGCCGGTAAGAACCGGAAGCGGCGCGTATCCTCTGGACCTTCGGATCATGTAGGGCTTGCCTTTGTAAAAGTCCATAACGGAATCATCACAGCGGATCCGGATCATTCTGTCATGAGACAGGATCGCGTCCACGAATCCTCCCAGCTCCCGGACGGCCTCTTCGTCATCCCGGCAGATCGGGGCGCCGGATACATTTCCGCTGGTCATAACCAGACTGTCCGGCATCTGTACTTCGTCGGGATAATCAAACAGCAGCATCTGCACAGGCGCGTAGGGGAGCATGACGCCGATCTTCGGATTCCCCGGCGCAACCGCTTCGCACAGATTGGCAGTTTCCCTTTTTTCAAGAAGCAGGATCGGCTTCTGATATCCGGTCAGGATCCTTCTTTGCTCTTCTGTGATCCGGCATGCCCGAAGCACGGTCTCTTCGTCGCGCATCATGACCGCAAATGGCTTCACCGGTCTTCTCTTCCTGGCGCGCAGCCGCATGACCGCCTCCTGCGATGTCGCGTCGCAGCAAAGATGGTATCCGCCGATTCCCTTTACCGCGAGGATCTTTCCATCCGCGAGCATCCGTCTCGCCTTCCGGATCGCACCCGCACCGCGCTCATTGCCTCCCACCAGATAGACCTGCGGGCCGCAGTCATTGCAGCATACCGGCTGCGCGTCATATCTTCTGGAGGCAGGGTCCTCATACTCGGCGGCACACGCCGGACACATGGGGAATTCCTTCATGCTGGTGCGCGCGCGGTCATAGGGAAGCTCGTCCAGGATCGTCAGCCTTGGACCGCACTGTGTGCAATTGATAAAAGGATGAAGGTACCTGCGATTCTTCGGATCAAACAGTTCCTTTCTGCATTCCGGGCAGGTGGCAATATCCGGAGAGATAAAGATCTCACCTTTTTCCTTTTCACTTTCGATGATCCGGAAGGAATCCTCCATAGGGACGGCGTCGGTATCTCTGACGTCGATTTTGAGAATCACGGACCGCTCCGGCGGATCGAGGTTCAGAATCTCAAGGAAACGATCCAGCGCCTTCTGATCTCCGTGTGCAATTACCTCCACATAGGAGCCTCGATTACAGACCGATCCCAGGATTCCAAGCTCCATGGCAGCTCTGCTGACAAACGGACGGAATCCCACTCCCTGCACAATGCCGTACAGTCTGATTCTCTTTGTCAGCTTCAGATCCTCCATACCTCTACCTTCTCTGCGTTCGGGGCACATGCAGCCCTCTCTTCCTTCCTTCTTTTCCGGTCGATCGCGGCCTGCCCGGATACCGCAAAATGAAATGCATCAATCCAGCTTCCATGATACGAACCGGCCATCGGCTTCAGCACCGGATCGGCGATGATCATATCCCAGTCCTTTCTTGCGGCAAGCGCAATGAAGTCATCTTCTTCTCTGAGCCTCACATCTCCCTCCATGGTCAGCTCCGGTTTCTGGTCAAACCAGGTGGCTGCGAGAATCTCTCCCGTCACGCCCTTTTCTCTCATCGCAGTGCGGATGGCATTCGCCATTACCTGCTGGTGCACCACAAGAATCTTCGCGTCCGGAGCAAAGATGGCCGCTTCCTTCCACGGATCCTCCTCGAGCACAATCATCGGATCTGCCGGAAAACAGATCTCATAGGGAATCCGGTATTCTTCCTGCAGATACTTCGCCGCAGCGATGCCTGCCGGGGATACCACATAATTGCGCTCCGCAAGAGCGCTTCTCTTCAAAGCTTCCAGTCCGCCATCCATTCCATACAGCAAAACCTCATCATATCCCGCCTGCAGCAGGGAGGTCCTGATTGCTTTTGTCCAGGACGGATCAAACAGGTCCAAAGGATTCAGGCCAAGCACGCCGCAGATTCTGTCCCGGGATGGTTTGTCCGTGTAGCCGCGCGCAAACCGTTTCACCAGAGCCAGGAGCGCTTCTTCAATTCCTCTGTCATACAGATGCATGCCATCCGCAGCAACGGCAATGCAGGGCAGATGTGTGATTCGTTCGGCCATTGCGGCGTCTGCGGCAAGATCCGTTCCGATCACCGCGGGAACAGGCGTGCCGATCAGTGCAATAAACTTCACATCGATCTGCCGGGATGCTTCCTCCAGTTTCCGGATGAGAAGATCATCCCTGCCGAGAATCGCATCCATATCTCTGAGGCCTGCGCTGAAGACTGCTGCGACGTGAGCGGGTTCATCTGAAGACTGCTTCAGATCCTCCTCTCCGAATGACCGAAGATAATCAGGCTGCCATCTTGGCTCATCGAATCCGCAGATATTGCCGGCGCAGCCGCCGGCGTCCACGATCACAACCATACCGCCAAGCGCATAGCAAACCGAGACAGCGCCGGACTGATCCGGAGCAAATGGAGTCAAATATTTACGAAGTCCCTTCATATCACAATCCTGTCTTTATGCTTTGCCGATGGTTCCGGTCGGGATTTCAGTCTGCCGCCGTGTGAGATTGCAAGGCACGATCCATTTCCCTCACAAGGGATCGCACCGCTGCGAATCCATATGGCTGGACATCACGATTCCAGGTTACATGTGCCGCCTTCGGATGATAGTACGCGGCATCCTTGCCGAGTGTCAGGCAAACCTCCCCCTCCTTTTCCTCATACGAGATCATGGAGGGATCCTGGTTGCAGTAAACTTTTGTATCCGGACTGATATCGGAAAGTGCCTTCAGGTACCAGAGATTCTCCTCATTCACGGTCGCGAAGATCTCTTTCACGCGCAGCCCTCCGGAAGAGAGCGTCAGGGCAAGCTCAAAGGGATCCGCGTTCAGACATTCCCCGATGGAAACACCGATGCCTGCCCGGTCCCGGCAGAAAGCATGGAACACATCAAACGTTTCCTGATACTCTGCCTGATCCTCTATGTCGATCCCTGTTGCCTGGGAAAACGCCGCATATTGTCTGTGAATCCGCTCCGGATCATAGAACCTGCGAAGCTCCACATAAGGAAGATCCAGACGCCCCGCCAGGTCATCCGCCGCTGCCCTGCACTCGGGGTTCAGCACAATATTGAAATTGGCTTCCGCCATCTGCAGAAATTCCTCAAAGTCCGCACACGCACCGATCTGCCGGATTGTTTCCACACCGGCTTTCTTCAGATATCCGGACAATTCGAAGTCTTCGTCCACCGGTGAGAAGAAGCCGAGATAATTCACGGCCCGGCTGTTTTTCTTCCGTTTCTCCAGAAGGGAATACAGAGACTGCCGGACATGCACCATCGGCGGACGGATCCCTTCTCTTGTCAGCGCATACATGTAGCAGGGACGCACCCGCACCTGGCTGATTTCCTCCGCCTTGCGGCATACGCGGTCCCAATCCGTTCCGAGCAATGCATCCGCGCAGGTCGCGCAGATCATCACCAGCTCAGGTTTCTTGTCCAGAAAACTGACAATCTCGGAAACAGCCTGCGGGATGCTCTTGAGATGCCGCCCCGTCACCAGATCCGTCTCATCCATCTGCAGATAGAAAAAGCGGTTCTTGTACTGCGGCATGCTGCTGATCTGGGATGTATTTCGTCCGCAGCAGCCCGGAGAGACGATCAGCATGACAGACTCCGGGATCGACAATCCTGCCCGCTTTACTCCGAAGCCCTCCGCTCCGGGAGAATTATAGGCAAGGGTTGCCGGTGAACTGAATACAAGATGCTTCGTCACCTTATAAAGATCCGGTATTGTGTCCGCTCCGGCCAGCTCCTTGGCGGTAAAAAAAGAAGGCATGTGGTATCTCCTGTTTATTCATTCCGTTTCCAGCAGTCTCTTTGCAAGATCAAGAAAGGTTTTCGACACTTCGAGCGAAGGATCCCCTTCCACGACGGTCTTTCCTTCCTCCTCGAACCGGATAATATCATTGCTCCTGGGAATCTCGCCGATGATCGCAAGATTTCGTTCCGCGGCAAAGGCCTGCACCTTCTGTGTCTCATTTTCCACATTCCGGTGATTCAGAATCAACCCCAGAACCCGCGCATAGCTGCGGTCCTCAAAGTTCCTGACCGCACGGTTAATATTGTCCGCGGCATACAGGGCCATCTTCTCCCCGCTCGTCACAATCAGGACCTTCTGCGCATAGCCTTCCCGGATCGGCGCTGCGAATCCTCCGCAGACAACATCTCCCAGAACGTCGTACAGAACAACGTCAGGCTTCCATTGCGCAAAGAGTTTCAATTCCTCCAGCAGCTGGAAGGTTGCGATGATACCGCGCCCGGCGCAGCCAAGTCCGGGGGTCGGTCCTCCGGTCTCAATGCACAGAACGCCCTTGTATCCTTCCGCGCTGATCTGTCGGAAATCGGTGGGATAGTCGTCCTGATCCCTGAGATAATCCATGACAGGCTCTACGGCCTTTCCTCCGAGAAGATTAATCGTAGAATCCGCCTTCGGATCGCATCCGATCTGAATGACTCTTTTTCCAAGCGTGGCAAATGCAGCCGCGAGGTTCGCAGTCATGGTCGATTTGCCGATTCCGCCTTTTCCGTAGATTGCAAGCTTTAACATTGTTATTACACTCCTGATGCGGCCAAGGTCAAAAAAGTGCGCGCTCTGATGAGCGCGCAGACATAATCCGTATCGTAGCTGATACATCTTTCTGCCGCTATTCTGGCTCGGGATACAGCCTTGCCGTCAGAGCGATCCTTTCTTATTGCGTTTTAAGCATTTTACATGATCTGATCAGAATGCGCAACCAGATCTGTCGGTTAATAGCCCAGCTCACGGTTTACAACATTGGATAACGGTCTTCCTTCGGAAAATGCCCGAAGATTCTCCCCGCAGATGGATACCACACGGCTGAGCGTTTCATCCAGCTGCCACCAGCCCGCACTGTGCGGGGTAATCAGCACATTCGGATAATCCCACAGCGGATGATCCTTCGGAAGCGGTTCCGGCTGGGTGACATCCAGCGCCGCGCCGCGCAGCTTCCCGCTGTCAAGAGCACGCATCAAAGCATCCGGATCGATCGCATTGCCCCGGCCGACATTCAGGATGCAGGCGCCTTCCTTCATGAGCGCAAATGCGTGATCCCCTATGATGTGTTCGGTTGCCTTCCCGCCCGGAAGAACCATTGCGATGATATCAGCCCTCGGCAGTGCTTCCTCGAGACGCTCTGTCGTGATCACCTCATCCACACAGTCGGGGCATGCCCCCTCATGGCGGCGGACACCGATCAGATAAGCGCCGAGTGCTTTCATCTTCCGGGCATAGAAGCTTCCGATATCTCCCAGTCCAAGCACCAGGATCGTCGATCCCTCTACCGCGAGCAGCGGACGGAGCGGTCCCCATACATGTGCCTGCTGATCCCGGGCATAGGCAGGAAAATTGCGGCAAAGGGAAAACGTCTGGGCAATCATATGCTCTCCGACGGACAGCGAGTACGCCCCGGACGCATTCGTCAGAACACAGGAATCCGGAAGGATTCCCCTGGGCGCGAACACATCCGCACCCGCCGACGCAAGCTGCACCCACTCCAGCTTCTTTGCCTTGGACAAAAGTGCGGGAGGGAAAAAATTGATGGTTGCCACCGCCTGCTCCAGATCCTCTTCTGTCATTTCCTCCGGCGCGCGATAGACAAGCTCCAACTTTCTGTCTCCTGAGACGGCACATTCCTCCAGATACTTTCTGTGTTCGTCCGTGAGCGGAAAGATGCGGGTACTGATATATACTTTTTCTGACATCATGACTTCCTTTCCTGTTCGTGATGGGAAAGAATTCCGAAAATGGATTCCTTCGACTTCTGTTTTGACCGCCACCGCCTCCATCATAGCATGGATGAAATCAATTGGCTCTCTTTCTTTTATTTGCATCTTACAGCAGTTTCATGTATGATTGCATCCAGTATCTTAACAATTTTTATGCTGAACAATTTCTTTTATCAGGAAGCAATTGGGGAAAACGATTGAATATGAATATTTACTACATTGATTATGAAAATGTCTCCAGTCAGGGGCTTAAGGGAGTGGAGCTTTTGTCGGAGAATGATGAAGTGATTCTGCTTTACAGCAAAAAAGCCGATCATGTGAAGATCGACATTCTGACGATGATGATGGAATCAAAAGCAAAGATCCGCTTCCTTCCGGTCCATGTCGGGACACCGAATGCGCTGGATTTCCAGCTGGTAACGCTGCTGTTTCTGAACTACAAGCCGGAGAATTCCTGCTATATCATCAGCAAGGACAGCGGATATGACTGCTGTATCAAAACTGCCGCGGAAAACGGCGCTGTGAATGTCGCGCGCTATCCGAACATTGAAAGTGCAGTGAATAAAACCTCTGTGAAGAAGGCACGCAAGGGAAAGCAGGCATCGGAGGAAGCCTCCAAGGATAAACCGCAGGCCGAACCGGAAAAGAAGGACAATGTGATGGTTCAGCCCTCTTCCGGAAGAAGTGAGACCTCCAGACAGCAGAGTGCCCATGCATCTGAACAGCCCGCTCAGGAATCTGCTGCAGGTCCGGACCATGCACAGAATTCCTCCCGGAGCGTTGAAGCGCCGGACACAGTACAGGAGGCTTCCGCATCCGCTGCGGAAGATACTGCCAGAAAGAAGCCCTCCAGAAGAAGGGGAAGAAAAAAGACTGCGGCACCGGAAGCGGAAGCCTCTCAAGGGGGACAGACCGTATCCTCTGACAGCGGAGAGGAAAAAAAGGATGCTCCGGGCAGTGCCGCGCTGAAGCCGGCTGAAAAGCCTGCAGAACAGGTTCTGCAGCAGAGATATCTCTCCAGACAGTTTGACGCAAAGAATCCGCCTTCCCAGAACGCGGCAAAGTCCGAGGCAGACAAGCCGGTCTCCATTCTCTCCGTGATTCGCCGCAGGAATGATGTGCAGCTGGACATGCACCAGATCGACCTGATCCGGGAATCTTTAAAGAATTCGGGCAATAAGCAGCAGTTCTACAGTTACTTCGTCAAGAAGCTCGGACAAAAGCAGGGAATCGAGCTCTACCATTCCATCAAGAGCTCCTATACGGATCTTGTAAACGCAAACCTGATCTGAAGTCAGCCTGAAAAAATGGCACGGTTTGAGTACTTGTCAAACCGTGCCATTTTTATTACTTGTCAAAATTACTTGTCAAACCGTGCCAGATTGTATTTTTCGATCACATTCACCAATGCGGACACATAGTTTGGCGCAGTGGCATATTTCAATCCTGCATAGCGCAGGTTTCCGTTGGGCAGTTTGGAGCCGAGAAGATAAGCGGAATGATCTGCCACACTCTCCGCAATGGTATCATACTTCCGGAAAGCATCTACGATCGTTACGTATCGGCCATTCAGATACTCTCCTGTCTGCTTCTGATAGGTGGCTCCTTTCCAGTCGCTCTTCCAGGTCGTCCCGAGAGCGGCTTTCATCCCAAACAGGTTCCTGGCCTGCGTGGCCAGCGTCGAGGTTCCCCAGGCGCTCTCGATGATCGCCTGCGCAATGGTGATGGACGCGAGCACTCCGGTATTGAGCATGTCCGCATGCGCCAAAGCTCCGATCTTCTCGATAAATTTCTCCTGCGCCTCAGTTGTCGATACCTTTTCCTGGGTGACGACGCCATCCGGTCCAAAGGTATACTTGACGCCCTTAATCTTCACTGTTTTATCCTGGATGGCGGCACCATACAGTCTGCCGACCTTCCCCTTCGGCCTGAAATAGTACTTATTCCCGTCAATGGTCACCCATCCGGTTCTCATTCTTCCGATCTTTTTCGGAAGTCCTCTTTCCTGGAAGAAATACAGACGTCCGTCAATCTCCTGCAATCCAAGGAGTTTGCTTCCGTCAGACCCATAATAGAAGGTATTCTTCTTCGCGGTCACCCAGCCATACTGCAAACTTCCGAACACGCCCGCTCCGCCTTTTTGCGCGAACATATAAAATGCGTTGTCCACTCTCACATAGCCGCTGTTCAGAGCACCCAGCTTCTTTCCCATTCTTCCGCCCGGGAAAGCGTAGTATTTTTTATCGTTTTGCTCAAACCATCCGAGAGACAGATAGCCCTCCTCATCAAAGTGATACCAGTTCTTCTTCAGCTTCAGGAATCCTTTCGCCGGAGTTGTCTGATTCATGAAATACGTATACTTTCCGCTCGGCAGACTGTGCCAGCCCTGGCCGGAAACCGCCGCGGCATCTTCCGGAGTGAGTGCATGCGCCTTCGAAGACAGAAAGAGCACGAATACCAGCATAAGAAGCATTCCGCCTGTCATCCAGACCGGGTACCTTCTGTTTTTTAAAGTCATCGTCATGATACGATCCTAGCCTCCCATGGAATAATAAAACAAATGAGCCGGCATCCCTTTGCGCCATTACCGGCGGACACCTGATCTCTATGCAATCCTGTTTATTGTAACAGGAAACCTCCTGATATGTAAAGATACTGTTACACAGTTATTACGCGAATTTATTTTTGTTTAAAAACCGGTTGCATTTTACCGGACACGGCAGTAAAGTAAACCTGTTACCGTTTTCATTTCATGATTCATTTCTTTTTCATTCATTGTTTCTGTGGTGTCAGAGCACCAATGGTTTCTTTTCTTTTTTGTCCTTTCATTTCTGCGTCTTATATCAGGAGGTATCTGTATGCGCCACTCTAATCTTATCCCCATCATTGTCTGGTCCATTGTCATCCTGCTGTTGTCTTCCGCTTTGTCATTTGCTTCTGAGACGGAGATGGATTCGCCTCTTCCGGTTCTCACTTCGTCTGAATCCGGAACGGATGCGGTCCTTGTCATCGATGTTTCAGGCTCCATGAAACAATCGGATCCGGAGTATCTGTGTAAAGATGCTGCGAGAAGATTCCTCGAAACGCTCAGCCTGACCCCCGGATCCCGCGCCGCGCTCATCACGTTTTCAGATACCCTGCAGACTGTCCTTCCTTTGTGCTCGCTGGACAGCGATCCGGACAGGAGCAGCCTGTTTGATGAATTGAATCATTTTACCTATACGTCAGGAGATACCGATATCGGCACTGCGCTGGAAAAAGCGGCATCTCTTCTGACCGAAGAAGACAGTCATCGTCCAAAGAGCATTTTCCTTCTGACGGACGGGGAAATCGACCTGCCTGCCGCGGAGAATGAAGAGATGGCGGAAAAGGAATCCCTGACCCGCGCATTGCTTGCCGTGGAGGAGGCAAAAACTCAGGGGATCACAATCCATACAATCTCCCTGGATCTGACCGGTGGAATGGATGAGCACCTCATGAATTATGTTGCGGATTCCACTGGAGGAACCGCGAACCGGATCCGGGATGCAGCAGCTCTGGAGCCTCTTTTTGAGGCACTGTCCTCCTTTGCCGCATCCGCACAAACCAAAGCCGAACAGCCGGATCAGGAGCAGGATCCTGCCAAAGATGCCGATCAGGCGGAAACCGAAACCGAATCAGAAACCGAAACCGAGCAATATATCCCTCCTGTCATACAAACCATCGGGACCATTGACGGGCCTGTCCATCTGAAAGGTGTTTTTCCGAATCAATGCCGGGCCAGCCTGGATCTCTCCGATCTGTTTCGTGCAGAAGGATCTGAACCGGGGATCGCGGATTCCCTGCTGTTTACCGCCTGGTGCGACGACAGCACCATGCTTGCCTGTTCTGTAGAAGGCAATCTGCTCAAACTGTCCGGACGCAGAAACGGTACTGCTCAGATTCATGTCATTGCAGAGCTTGCACCAGCGGATGCCGCTGCCGGAAACAATCCGAATCCCTTTCAGCAGGATTCGTGGCAGGAGGAAGCTGAGAATGCGGCCGCTTCGCCGCTCAGCCAGGCAGAAATCACCTTTACAGCCCAGGTAGACGCTCTGCTGCCCTCTCTTTGGGTTCTTTCCATCCTGCCGGTTTTCGCACTGCTGATCGCTGCGACGGTTCTCATTGTCCGGAAGCGAAAGAATTCCTGCATTCCACTGTCCGGAAGTCTTCAGTGGTATGTCAGAGGGGAAAATGAAAAAATCTTCGGGATGCCGGCACAGACGATGGCGGATCTTGGCGACTATGGAAACAAGGTACGTCTCAGTGAGCTCGTTCAGGATGAACTGTTAGACGGCTCCCCGCTTCATAAGGTGACAATCTGCGGTACGCCCGGCGGGATTGCGATTGAAAGCAGAAGCGCTTCCTGCCTGATTGCCGCCGAAGGAAGGCCGGTCCAGAGGCGTATGATCCTGACACATTCCATACGATTCAAAGTGCTGTGCGAAACCGGAAACGGAACCGCATGCGTGATCGCATGTTATTCTGCTGATCGCCCATGCAAAACGGAGCCATCCTATGAGGATGACTCCGATGAACGTACCAGACTGCTGGTCTAGATGCTGTTTGGTCTGATGGCTGCAGAATTCCGTGCCCGGGATCAGACGATTCCCTGTGCCTTCATGGCATCCGCAACCTTCTGGAAGCCCGCAATATTCGCGCCGGCGACATAATTTCCTTCCATGCCGTAGCGTCTTGCCGCTTCATCACAGTTTGTGAAAATGTCGTTCATGATTCTCTTGAGCATATTGTCGACCTCTTCGAAGGTCCAGGACAGACGCTCAGAGTTCTGGCTCATCTCCAGCGCGCTGGTGGCAACGCCGCCCGCGTTGGAAGCCTTGCCTGGGCTGAACAGCATTCCATTCTTCTGAATATACTCTGTTGCATCCAGGGTAGTCGGCATGTTAGCGCCTTCCGCCACGCAGAAGCATCCATTTTCATGGAGCATCTTCGCATCCTCCAGATTCAGTTCATTCTGCGTCGCGCACGGGCAGGCGATATCGCACTTCACGGACCATACGCCCTTTCCTTCATGGTACTCGGCACTCGGTCTCTTCTCCTTATACTCAGTCAGGCGTGCACGATGGACTTCCTTCACTTCCTGAAGCAGCGCAACATCGATTCCGTCCGGATCATAGATCCATCCGGTCGAATCCGAGCAGGTGACAACCTTCGCGCCAAGCTGCTGCGCCTTCTCAATCGCATAGATCGCGACATTGCCGGCACCGGAAACCGCAACTGTCTTGCCTTCCAGCTCTTTTCCGTTTGCCTTCAGCATGGCCTCCAGGAAATAGATCAGGCCATAGCCGGTTGCCTGTGTTCTTGCCAAAGATCCGCCATAGGTCAGTCCCTTTCCTGTCAGAACGCCTTCGTACAGACCTGTGATCTTCTTATACTGTCCATAGAGGAAGCCAATCTCGCGTCCGCCGACTCCGATGTCTCCTGCCGGAACATCTGTGTCCGCGCCGATATGACGATAAAGCTCTGTCATAAAGCTCTGGCAGAAAGCCATTACTTCACGGTCGCTCTTTCCCTTCGGATCAAAGTCGGAACCGCCCTTGCCGCCGCCGATCGGCAGACCAGTCAGGGAATTCTTGAAGATCTGTTCAAATCCGAGGAACTTGATGATGCCGAGATTGACAGAAGGATGGAATCTCAGACCGCCCTTGTACGGACCGATCGCGCTGTTGAACTGAACACGGAAGCCATTGTTTACCTGTACCTGGCCTTTGTCATCCACCCAGGGTACACGGAACAGGATCTGTCTCTCAGGAGTTGTGATTCTCTCCAGCAGAGCTTCCCTGCGGTACTCTTCCTCATTCTCTTCAATGACCGGGCGAAGTGTGGCAAGAACCTCCTTCACCGCCTGATGAAACTCAGGCTGCGCCTGATTCTGGGCGACAACGCGCTCATAGACTTCATCTACATACGACATAATGATACCTCCTGTTAAGCAAATGCGCCGCCCGTGCCTGCGCCCTGCAGGCTTCCCGGCAACGCGGTTATTATATATCGAAGTAAATTTCGCTTGCAACACTTTTCTGCAAAAAATTTCCGAATAATTTACTTTTTCGGAAATTTTTAAGGGTAAAACGCTATTCTGATTTAATAATTTGTTTGCACATGTTCCGGTGTCCGTCAGACCTTATGCAGCCGGATCCGGCTGAACCTTATCTTCGCAGAAAGCGAGCAGCTTCTCACGGATGTGCGGATACTCTTCAATTGCCGTATCGTACAGCTTCTGCAGTGTCTCCGAATCCCGGGTATAGGTGGTAATATCCAGATGCTTTTCAGGTGCAATGATCAGCGCATGCCCCTGCTCTTCCAGTCTTCTCACCGCACGGAGCGTCGCATTGTAGCGTTCATGCCTCACGTCCAGATTGTGTACGAGATTCGGATACTGATGCAGCAGCGTGCGGTACAGCTTCTGATGCTTTTCCGCCTCCCGCACGGTATCCTTCGGACGGCACAGAAGAACAATCACTTTATCACACCCTGCTTCCAGCGCACGTCTGACCGGCACGCTGTCGCTGCATCCGCAGTCATAATACACGTGTCCGCCGATCTCAACCGGTCTGCAGGCAATCGGAATTGCGCAGGTAGCCATATAGACCGAGTAATCATGCGGATCAAGATCATTTTTATTGAAGTAGTAAGGTTTTCCGGTTTCCGCATCTGTGGCAACGGCCCAGAGCTCACAGGGGTTTCTCATGATCGCGTCATAGTCCAGCTCATCTTCTCCCCCTCTTCCGGTCATATCCTGATAGATATACTCCAGGTTGAAGAAATTACCTTTGCTGTGGTAGAAGGCAGTCCATCCCATATAGTCCGGTCTTTCGACGTAGTCCACAAAGAATCTGCGGTTCCGGTCTCTCTGCCCGGCGACAAAAGAAGCGCCGCAGGCCGCGCCTGCGGATACGCCGATCACATAATCCGGCTTAATGCCGTCGTCCAGCATCCGGTCCAGAATGCCGGACGTATAAGCACATTTCATGCCGCCGCCCTCGATCACAAGTCCAAGTTTCAATTTTCAGTCCCCTTTCTATGCCAAACACATGAAGCTGTCATATCTCCTGCCGGAGCATCCACATCCTTTTGCTGTCAGGAATTGCTCTGACATGAAGACCGCTCACAGGCCTCTACGACATGCTTTACCAGAATGGAAGTCGTAACCGCGCCGACGCCTCCCGGTACGGGAGTGATCGCGGCAACAACCGGCTCCGCCTCCTCGAATACAACATCCCCGCATAATTTATGATCAGGGCCCATGCTGATTCCGACGTCTATCACAATCTGGCCTTTTCTTACACACGCTTTGTCAACCGTTCCCGGGTGTCCCGTGGCGGTCAGAACGATATCCGCTTCCCGCACAATGGCAGGCAGGTCCACCGTCTTCGTGTGACAGACGGTCACCGTAGCGTTCCGGTCCGTCAGCATCAGCGCGGCAGGCTTGCCGAATACCCTGGATCTTCCGATCACGACAGCACGTTTCCCGGTACAGTCAATCTTACTATAGTCAAGGCATTCCATCGCTGCTTCTGCAGTACACGGCGCATACCCCTGGTTTCCGGACGTAATCAGGCTGCTCATGGAAAGATCTGTCATGCCGTCCACATCCTTTTCCGGACAAAGACAATTCACCACAGCATGCTCATCCATTGACTTCGGAAGCGGCCTGAGAAGCAGAACGCCATGCACCGAATCATCCTGGCTGAGATGCTTCAGCAATGCGATAAGATCCTCCTGTGATACGTCTTCGGGAAGCTGTGTCTTTCTGCACCAAACACCGATCTTCTCACAGCGCGCGGACGCTCCTTTTTCATAGGAAATGTCCCCTGGTTTCTCTCCGATCCGGATCACATGCAGGCAAGGCCGGATTCCCTTATCCTTAAGACGCCGAACCCGCTCACTGAGCGCTGCATTCAGGCGATCTGCCACATCCTTTCCTTTAATCAGCTGTGCCATGAATCTCCTTTCTGCCCGGATATTTCTTCCGATTCTTCCTTCCATTCCAGTCCGCCGCCTGCAAGGCTTTAGACACCCGATGAGGCTTCCTCTAATTTCGCAGCTGTTTCAGTACCTGCGCATAGATCGCTTCCGCAGCCGGTACATATTCCTTCAGCATTCTGTCTGCACGGGCATTGTATTCGTCCGCGAGATCTCTGTCTTTCATTGATTTCGTATTGATGAAGACATTCAGCGCCGCACCCTCCAGCGCAGCCCTGCACAAGGCAGCTGCGTCCCCGGCATCCGAAACTGCCCCCTTGCTCCCAAGATCCGCGCAGATGCGGATCAGATCCAATGCCTGACAGGTCTTTTCCATGATCTGCAGAGGTACCTGGCAGGCATCCTTGAGTGCGGTTTTCATCACTTGATCCCGGGCATCCTTTTCTTCTGCCGTATTCTGCGGCATGGAATAGGCTTTGGAAAGCGGAAGAAACATCTGCGCGTCCAGATCAATCAGTTCCAAAAGCTCCTGCTGCAGTGCCCCGGCTTGTGCGGCTGCTCTCTCCATCTCTTCCTGAACCGCTGCATAGCGCTTCCGGCCGATGGTCAGATGTGTGACCATCTTTCCCAAAGAGATACCCAGGCAGCCGCACAGAGCACTTGCTCCTCCTCCGCCGGGAACAGCATCCCCCGATCCAAGGCGGGATGTAAATTCGCGGATTGTCATTTCCGGATAATTCATATCATTCCTGCTTTCTCATTGCAAGATAGTTTTCCCTTCCGAGCCTGTACAGATCATTGCCTGCACAGTCAATCAGCACGGTTACGGGAAAATCTTTTACGGTCAGTTTCCGGATCGCTTCCGGCCCGAGATCCTCATACGCAATCAGTTCGCTTTTGACAATGTGCTTGGATAACAGCGCACCTGCGCCGCCGATTGCCCCGAAATAGATCCCATGATACTTCCTGATTGCTTCGATGACCTCCGGTGACCGCTTTCCTTTGCCGATCATAAAGCGCGCGCCAAGGGCGATCATCTGCGGCGCCCAGCGATCCATGCGTCCTGAGGTTGTCGGTCCTGCAGACCCGATGACCTGTCCCGGTTTCGCGGGGCTCGGGCCGACATAATAGATCACCGCATCCTTCGGATCAAAGGGCAGCGGTATGCCCTCCGCAAGCTGATCACACATTCTCTCATGCGCGGCATCTCTGGCAGTATAAACCGTTCCGGACAGCAGTACCTGGTCTCCGATGGACAGGCTATCCGCGATTTCCGTCGTCATCGGAAGTGCAATCCTTCGTTCCATCAGAACACCTCCGTCTCATGTCTGGTCACATGACAGCTGATATTGACCGCGCAGGGCATCCCGGCAATGTGCGTGGGAAGCGTCTCGATGTTGACTGCAAGTGCCGTTGTCCTTCCTCCGAATCCCTGCGGCCCGATCCCGAGTTCATTGATCTCCTGAAGCAGCTCGTCCTCCAGAGAAGCATAAAACGGATCCGCGTGATGCGAATCAGCCGGACGAAGAAGCGCCTTCTTTGCCAGAAGGGCAGCATGATCGAAATTGCCTCCGATCCCTACGCCGACTATGATTGGCGGACAGGGATTTGATCCTGCGTTTTCCACGGTTTCAAGAATAAAGTCTTTGATTCCCGAAAGGCCCTGGGATGGCTTGAGCATCTTCAGCGCACTCATATTCTCGGAACCGAATCCCTTGGGCGCCACCGTAATCCTTACCCGGTCTCCCGGAACAATGTCCGTGGTAATCATTGCGGGCGTATTGTCATTGGTATTGCCTCTGCGCACCGGATCCACCTCCACACTCTTGCGCAGATAGCCACCGACATACCCTCTGCGGACGCCCTCGTGCACGGCTTCGTACAGGCTTCCTCCGGTCAGGTGAACCTCCTGCCCGACCTCCAGAAAGACGCAAGCCATCCCGGTATCCTGACAGATCGGAACCTGCTCTTTGCCGGCCAGCCTGTAATTCTCGATGATCCGGTCCAGAATCTCCTGTGCGACCGTGCCATCCTCGTTCTTTCTGGCAGAAAGAAGCGCCTCCTGCACATCCTTCGGAAGATTCAGATTGGCCGAAATGCACATCCGCGCTATGGCATCTGTAATCCGGCTGACATCAATCTCTCTCATCGTCATCATCCTTCCATTGTCGTCATGCTGTGTTACAGCAAAGACTGAAAATACCTGTCAAAGCCGCTTCGCGCAAGCACCTGGCTGACGTCATCCGCACGGTTCAGCGCATACAGATGGATGCCGTGTATTCCTAAAGTAAGGTACCGGTTCAAAAGGTTTGCGGAATAGGTCAGGCCCTCCTCGCGGAACGCAGCCTTAATCTCCGGAATCTCATTGCCGTCCGGATCCTTCTGGAACCAGTTGTGCGTCAGAACCAGTGCCAGATCCCTGGGTACGGCGCAGGCATTGTGGGAAAAGCACTGCGTCAGGATGCCGTGCTTTGTGGTGACCGGCATGATGCCGACATCGATCGGCATCGTAATACCAGCCCGATCGACTTTGTCTCTCCAGACCTTGAACTGCTCCAGATCATAGCACAGCTGGGTAATGATATAATCGGCTCCCAGGTCCTGCTTCTGCTTCAGATACTCAATGTCCTGATCCTCGCTGACACACTCGACGTGCCCGCCCGGTGCCGCGGCAACCGCGATCTCAAACCGGTCCCCGAATTCCTTTCGGATAAACTCGACCAATTGCGTTGCGTGATCAAAGTCTCCTCCGGTATGCGTCCATCCCTTCGGATAGTCCCCCCGAAGTGCAAGAATATGCTCTACATGGTTGTCCAGATATTCCTGAAGCTGCTGCCGGATCACTTCCTTCTTCAGACCGATACAGGTAAAATGCGTACACGGAACGGTTTGTTTCGCAATCTCCTGCAGCACCTCCCGATTCCTGCCGATATTAGAGCCTCCCGCACCGTAGGTACAGGAAATATAATCCGGGTGATAGGCATTCAGCGCAGTCACCACCTTCGGCAGATTCTGCATGCCCTTTTCCGTTTTCGGCGGAAAAACTTCAAAAGAGAGCGTCATACGCTCTCTCATCCTCTCAGAAAACCGTATCTTTGCCATGGCACACCTCCTCCCATAACGCAGTTTTGGAAGTTGACTTATTGCTTGCTGACGCTTTAACGCTTCTTAAACAAGGATGTCTTTGATTCTGTCCCATTGATCAGTCTTCGAATGTTTTCTCTGTGCTGCCACCAGCACAATGCTGTCAGAAGAAATGCAAGAATGTCTGTTTCAATCAACAGAGCCTGTGTCATATGGAACTGCCCTGTCAGCCCCATTACAACCGTGCCAAGGAAGAATGCCGCGTAGCATGCCAGGGATCCTGCCGACACATACCCTGTCGGAATAGAAATTCCGAGAAAAATTGCAAGTCCGAAAAACAGAAGCGGCGGGCAGAATCCCATCGCCATGCCGGCGGAAGCCGCTACCCCTTTTCCGCCTCGAAATCCCATGTAGAAGGGGAAGTCATGCGCAATCACCGCTCCGGCACCTGCGTACAGTCTCAGAAGCGGAATACATTCCGGATACCGGCTTCCGAATAAAAACCCGACCAGAACTGCAGCCAGGAAGCTCTTCAGAAAATCTCCGGCAAAGGTGATCAGTCCCCATTTCGCGCCCAGCGTACGGATCATGTTCGTGGTTCCCGCATTCCCGCTTCCGTAGTTCCGGATATCGAAGCCATGCAGAATCCCTATGATATAACTCGTCTGAAACAGGCCGAACAGATAGCCGATTCCAAAACAGACTAATCTGATCATATCTCTCTCATCCTTCCGTATTGATGCCAGTTCTTACGGCTGGTCTTTTCTCGCTCTTTCCCTTGTCAGGATCCGGATCGCCGTGCCCTTGAATCCGAAGGCCGTCCTGATCTGATTCTCAATGTACCGCTCATAGGAAAAATGCATCAGCTTTTTGTCATTGACAAGCAGGACGAAAGTGGGCGGGGCTACGCCGACCTGGGTCATATAATAACATCTGAGTCTCTTTCCTTTGTCCATGGGCGGCTGCTGAAGCGCGACCGCCTCAGACAAAATCTCGTTGAGGACACCAGTCGCGACGCGCCGGTTTGCGCTCTCAATCACCTCATCGATCATCGTATACAGCTTATTCAGCCTCTGACCGGTTTTGGCGGAGAGAAACACGATATCCGCATACTGCATAAAGGAAAGGGTGGAGCGAATCTTGGAAGTATATCTGGAAACGGTGTGATTGTCCTTCTCTACACTGTCCCACTTATTCACCGCTATGATGATGCCCTTCCCGCGCTCATGCGCGATTCCGGCAACCTTGGCATCCTGCTCCGTGATTCCTTCCTTCGCGTCGATGACGACGACAACCACGTCACAGCGCTCAATCGCGGCCACCGCGCGGACGATCATGTAGTGCTCCAGATTCTCCTTGATCTTATTCTTCCGCCGGATCCCGGCCGTATCGATAAAGATATATTCTTTTCCATTGTACCGGACCTCTGTGTCAACCGCATCCCGCGTGGTTCCGGCGATGTCCGATACAATCAGCCTGTCCTCTCCGAGAAGCCGGTTGATGATGGAGCTTTTTCCTACATTTGGCTTTCCTACAATGGCAATTCTGGGACGATCGTCCTCCTCTTCGGAAGAGGATTTTGGCGGAAGCAGGCGCAGCACTTCATCCAGCAGATCTCCGATGCCGGTGCGATTCGCGGCGGAAATCGGATACGGGTCACCGATTCCGAGATTATAGAATTCATAGACGGCCGCCTCATCCCTCTGCCAGCTGTCCACCTTATTCACCACCAGAAGAACCTTCTTATGGCTTCTGCGCAGCATGTCTGCGACCTTTGCGTCCGCGTCCACAAGTCCCTGCTTCAGATCCGTCAGGAAAAGAATCACATCCGCCGTATCAATCGCGATCTGTGCCTGCTCCCGCATCTGAGCCAGTATAATATCATTCGTATCCGGCTCGATTCCGCCGGTGTCAATCAGTGTGAAGCTGCGGTCCAGCCATTCCACATCCGCGTAGATCCGGTCACGGGTTACGCCGGGGGTATCCTCAATAATGGAGATTCTTGCTCCTGCAAGCGAATTAAACAGCGTAGACTTTCCTACATTCGGTCTTCCTACGATTGCTACGATCGGTTTGCTCATCGATTGTGTTCCTTTTCTCTCCAATCTGGCGCCGAAAGCCCGCACACTGCCGCAACCAGACTCCGACCGTCAGATTCTACAATAACGATTTTTATTTGTAAAGCTTCCTCAATTTGCTCGACTGTCCTGTCATCCAGAAACACCTTTTCCTGGCTGCGCAGCATATTGACCGGAATTAAAAGCCGCTCCCCCAGGTCTTTTCCCTGAAGCTGACGGATCAGATCCTGTCCCGTAATCAATCCGGAGACCGTAATCAGCTCCCCGAAGAAATCATTCCGGATCGGTATGACGTTCGCATGTGCAAAGGGATATACGGCAGTAATCTCCGAAACAAGCTGCTTCAGAGTCGGTGCCGCCAGAAGCCCTGTTGCAATCGTGACATGGCGATCCGGCCCCGGCTGTATGCTGCCCATCCCATCCCGGAGTGTTTCCCGCACCTGCTCAATCAAAAGGCGCATCATCCCGACTCCGTTCTCCAGCTGCAGATAGCCGTCGTATCTTTCTTCAGCGGGAAACTCCCGTCCTGCCAGGATATACCATTCATCGCTGGCATGCACCAGGTGGGTTCCGGCATGTTCCATATAATAATCCTGCCAGCGTTCAATCTGGCTG
>CADBZI010000039.1:38135-56377 GCA_902799015.1 uncultured Lachnospiraceae bacterium
TATAATAATCCTGCCAACGTTCAATCTGGCTGATGACCTGCCCGGCGGATTCCCGGTCGAAGGGTTCGAGCTTCTCAAGATGGTCCCGGTACTTTGTCAGGCCTACCGGAACCACCGACACACTCTTCAGCTGAGGAAGATATTCCTCAAAGCCTCTCAGCGAATACTCCAGCTGTTCCTTGTCATTGATCCCTCTGCACAGAACGATCTGACCGTTCATCTCAATTCCTGCATCCCTGAGGCGCCTGACCTTCTGAAAGATCTCTCCCGCAAAACGATTGTGAAGCATCCGGCATCTCAGCTGCGGATCCAGGGTATGAAAGGAAATATTGATCGGCTCCAGATGATAGCGGATGATCCGGTCAATGTCATGATCCGACATGTTGGTCAGTGTGATATAGTTTCCCTGCAGAAAGCTGAGCCTCGCGTCATCGTCATGAAAATACAGGGTATCCCGCATCCCCGGCGGCATCTGATCAATAAAGCAGAAGATGCAGCGGTTTTTACAGGAGCGGTACTCATCCATCAGCCCGCTCTCAAATTCCAGCCCGAGATCCTCCATGGAGTCTTTTTCGATCTCCAGTTCCCAATCCTCCGGTTCCTCATCGGGAAGTCCCAGCTCAAGGAATTCCGGGGAATGCTTTCCCTTGCGGATCACAATGGTAAGGACTTCCTCACGGATCATAAACCGGTAATCAAAGACATCCTCCACCTTTTGCCCGTTCACCAAAAGCAGGCTGTCGCCCGGTTCGATGCCGAATTCTTCAGCAATGGAACCGGGCGCAACCTGACTGATCTTATGTGCGCTGCCACACTTTGTCATGATCGGATCATCCTTATGTATTCAGCTGCTGCAGAAGCTGATTGATCTTGGCAGTCGGTGACTGAATGCCGCTGATGGACACATCATGGTTCATATGGTCGATGATGGTGGCAAGGTATTCTGTCATATCCGCTTCCGCATACCACTCTCTGGAAAGCAATTCCGGCGGACGGTAATTCAGATTGGTCGTCACGACCTTTGACAGGTAGCCTTTTTCATAGTATTCATCAAACTGATCCAGTCCATCCGTAAAGAGGCCGAACGTCGTACAGACAAAAACCCGCCTCGCGCCTCTTTCCTTGATCTGTCTCGCTACATCCAGCATGCTGCCGCCGGAAGAGATCATGTCATCGATGATCAGAATATCCTTCCCCTTCACCGGAGCGCCGATGAATTCATGTGCGACAATCGGGTTCTTCCCGTTCACGATTCTGGTATAGTCTCTTCTCTTATAGAACATGCCCAGCTCAAGTCCGAGAATATTCGCGAAATAAACGGACCGTTCCATAGCGCCCTCATCCGGGCTGATGACCATTGCGGTGTCAGGGCTTAAGTGAAGATTCGGGACGGTCTGTACCAGAGCCTTCAGGAACTGGTAGGTCGGCATGAACGAATCGAATCCGGACAGCGGAATCGCATTCTGCACCCTGGGATCGTGCGCGTCAAATGTCACAATCCCGGACACTCCCATTGCTTCCAGTTCCTCCAGGAACACCGCGCAGTCGAGAGACTCTCTTTTTGTTCTCCTGTGCTGACGCCCTCCGTAGAGAAATGGCATGACGACGGTAATGCGCTTCGCCTTACCGTTCGCTGCAGAGATGATCCGCTTCAGATCTTCATAATGGTTGTCCGGGGACATATGATTCTCTTCCCCGAATACCGTGTAGGTAATACTGGAATTCAGCACATCAACGATAATGAAGAGGTCCGTGCCACGGACAGAATCATTGATGATCCCTCTTCCCTCACCGGTGCCATAACGTGGACAGCGGCAATTGATCAGATAGCTGTCCTCAAAGTATCCTTTGATCGGAAAGTTCTGAAGGTGAGAAAGCGGCGATGTCTTCCGCATCTGAACCAGATGCTGGTCCACCATCCCGGCAAACTCCCTGCACCCTTCCAGTGCTGCAATCTTCAAAGGCCCGGCGGGCAGTGAATCCTGCTGTAAATCGATCGGCATGAAGCATCCTCCTGATGAATCGTGTTGTATCCTGTTGCGATGCCCGGAGCAAACCCACCTTTGCCCCTGTCTATTTTACTTTCAGTTTCTTTTTTGACAGTTTCATTATAAGGGAGCGATTTCTGCCCGGCAAGACTGATTCCGGATCTTTCCGCTGAAATCATAGTTTATGTTATGTGTCGCACCCTGCCCATCATCTGCGGCATAACAGGGCTCCTTCACTACGAGTCTCCGCTCCGCTCCGGTCGGCGCAAAGCGAGCGTCCACTGGACGCTCTGCGCCCCCAAAAGTCTCCGTTCAGGAGCCCTGTGTATGCCTTGTGCTTGGTCAGGGTGCAACACGCTTCAACGCAGCATGAGTACGGCTCCCTCGTTTCCGCGGCTTCCATGGCTTGCCCTGTGGGAAAACAGGTAATCCACATTGCATGCCGTACACAGATCAGGCAGAGATACATTCTCTTTCTTCATGCCTGCCAGCAGGAAATTCTCCATGCAGGCGCGCTGAAGGTTCACATGATACTTCTGCTCTCCGCTCTCAGTCAGACGTCCTTTTCGTACCAGCTCCTTATGCAGCGACGGATCATAATGATCCAGAAAGACCTGCGCGACGTCTTCACTGACTTCAAAGCAATCCATGCAGATCGACGGGCCGATGGCCGCAACCATCTGCTTTGGATTGGAGCCATAGACCGCATGCATCATCTTTACGGCTTTGGATCCGATCCCTTTGATGGTTCCTCTCCATCCGGAATGAACGGACGCAATGGCCTTATGAACCGGATCTACGATCAGAAGGGGGACGCAGTCCGCATAAAAGGTCATCAGAGCCTGTCCCGTGATGTCCGTCATCATCCCGTCCACATCATTGAATTCATTCGGCCTTGTGATCCCGTTTCCGCGGTCAATCTCCTGCAGAATGCGAATGTTGTCCGTGTGGGTCTGATTGGAAAAAACCAAAGACTCATACGGATACCCGATTGCTTTGCTGAGACGTCTGTGATTTTCCAGGAAGTTCTCCCTGCACGCCTCTTCGCTCAGGTTCATGTTCATGGCTACTTCCCGTGCCAGGCTCAGGTTCATGGTGCCTGCTCCGCCTGTTGAGACGCCTCCCTGCCGGGTACTGAATCCATTCACCAGAAACGGAAACTGATCCAGAATCGGAAAGGAGAACCATTCCACACCATCCTTGCAGTGGTAGGTCAGGCGGTCGATCTTCCGTCTCATTTTTTTCCGGATATAGTTTTCTTCCATATCTGTCTCCTCCCATAACGCAGTTTTGGAAGTTGAATTACTGCTTACGGATGCCGCTTTCGGCGATTTTAAAAATTGTGAAAATGCAGCGAGATCACCATCTGTTTTCCCGGAAGGGAAATGCGTTTCTGATCAGACGGACCGTTCCGCAGTCAAAGGAAATGACGTCAAACCGGATCGGCATCGTTGGATCGATATGGTATCTTCGCAGATAGAACAGCGCTCCTTTGCAGATCCTTGCCTGTTTGGCACGGTCCACTGCCTCATACCCCATCCCCATCCCTTTGGTGGTTCTTGCCTTTACTTCAACAAAGACAAGATACTTTCCCTCGCGTGCGACCAGGTCTATTTCGGCAATCCTGCATCGGAAATTCACACATACAATCCGAAAGCCCTGCTGTCTGAGGTATTCACCCGCCAGCTTCTCATATCTGGCTCCCTGTATTCTTTTATTCATCCCCTGTACCGGGGTACACTCTCCGATTTCACTCTGCCCTGCCAAGGCGTGGGCTCTCCCGCCCGGATGGATCAATGCTCGTTCAGGGTTCTCAAAAAAGACTGTCTGTGGATCGGGCAGGGACCATACTTTTTGATTGCCGCGTAATGATCCGCGGTTCCATATCCCTTATGGCGCGCAAATCCATATTCCGGGAAAAGTGCGTCATACTCCTCCATGATCCGGTCTCTTGTAACCTTTGCGATAATACTTGCCGCAGCGATAGATACGCTCTTTGCGTCTCCGTGGACAATGCTTTTCTGCGGGATTTTGACCTGCGGAATCGTCACTGCGTCATTCAGCAGAATCTGCGGCATCACACTGAGCTTTCCGATTGCCTCGCACATTGCTTCGTAATCGGCCTGAAGAATATTGATCTCATCAATTCTTTTGGCTCCGACGACGCCTGCGCCTGCGGCAACCGCCTTTTCCATCACTTCCTCATACAGCTCTTCTCTGCGCTTCGGCGAAATCTTCTTCGAATCATTCAGCCCCAGAATCTCGCAGTCCTTCGGAAGAATCACAGCCCCGGCAACAACCGGACCGGCGAGCGGCCCCCTGCCCGCCTCATCGATCCCGCAGATCCGTTGATACCCCTCTTCCTCACAGACATGCTCGAACAGACGCATCGTCGCCAGCCGCTCCCGCTCAGCGGCAATCCTCTGCGCGGCCTTTCTGGCACGCATCGCGATCTGCATCGCTGCGCTTCTTTCATCCTTTTCCAGTGACTTTGCAAAGGAAAGCAGAAGCTCGCTGTTTGTTTTGTCTATTCTGCTGAAAGCCTTCTGAATCTCTGCGATTGTCTGCATCTGATCGCTCCTCCAAAGCCGCATTCCTGCGCATTTCACGCTCCAATTCCAGTCTGTCGGCGGCTGCAGATCAGCTGACCAGTCCGAAATGTTCATATGGTTTCAGACGGATCCATGCCTTTCCGATGATCTCCGATCCGGAAACCGGTCCGACCGTCGAGTCACGGCTGTCAAAATTATTGGAACGGTTATCCGCCATAACAAAATACTCATCCGAGCTGAGGGTAAGCGCAGATGCTGCTGTTCCGCCGTATGTCATCTCCCCGGAGCGGTATGGTTCTTCCAGCGGATACCCATTGATGTAAACCGTCCCGTCCATGATCTGAACGGTCTCTCCCGGGAGGCCTATGATCCTGCGTAGCGATGCAGACTGGTTCCTGGATGAAGCACCGCTTTCCCCTCTTGAGGCGCGGAAAAGAATGATGTCTCCCCGCGCCGGCGGAAAGAGCAGATAGGAGAAATGATTGACTCCGACTGTATCCGTAATTCCGATCGCGGGACTCATCGCCCCACTCTCTGCCTTCACCTGATCCAGGAGAAAAGGGGACAGAGCAAAAAGAGAAAGTGCAAGGATGGCAAGAACAGCGATCATACCAAAGAACACCCTTGCGGGAAGCTTTTTCTTTTTTTCTGCTCCATATTCCTGCTTTCTGCTCGCTCTGGCCATCAGACTTTCTCCAGTGTAATTTTCCCCAGCCGTCCGGATCGAAAATCATCAATCAATGTTTTAGACGCTTTCTCCAGATCTTCTTCGCCGCCCGCTTTCAGACAGCCCCTTCTTCGGGCAATGCCCCTCAGCACTGTGACCACATCGTTGTCCGGAAGAACATCGTACCTTTTTTCCACAACATCCGGATACTCCTTTTCCAGATAACGAATCAGCCAGGCGGCAAGTTCTCCGGAATCCGTAATCTCGTCCCGCATGGATCCGACCAACGCCAGTTTCATACCGACTTCCCGGTCATCAAATTTCGGCCAGAGAATCCCCGGAGTATCCAGAAGCTCTACGTTCTTATTCAGACGGATCCATTGCTTGCCTTTTGTCACACCAGGCTTATCTCCTGTCCTGGCAGCCGCTTTTCCTGCAAAGGAATTGATGAAGGTTGACTTGCCGACATTGGGAATTCCTGCAATCATCGCCCGTACCGGCCGGTTTATGATTCCTCTTCTTCTGTTCCGCTCAAGCTTCTGTGCACATGCCTCATCAATCAGCGGCTTCAGCTGTCTGACCCCGGAACCCTTTCTGGAGTCAATCGCAGCCGTCAGCAATCCCTCCCCCTCAAAGGAAGAACGCCATTCCTTCGTCGCTGCATCATCTGCCAGATCCGCCTTATTCAGAACAACGATCCTGCTCTTGCCCTTCGCAAGCGTATCGATATCCGGATTCCTGCCGGATCCCGGGACACGCGCATCCGTGAGCTCAATCAACAGATCGATCAGCGCGATGTTTTCCTGCATCATTCTCCGGGCTTTTGTCATATGTCCCGGATACCATTGATAGTCCATTATATGAATCCTCTGTGCTCCGCAGGACTCAGCACAAACCACACGCGGCCTTCCAGCATCTCACTCGTCACTATGCCGATCTCCGGGTTTCTGGAATCCTCGGAATTGTTGCGGTTGTCACCCAGAACAAAATATTCGCCCTCTCCCAGTTTGATCGGATTCTCGGCAAGTCCTGCTCTCGTAATAGCGGGATAATCTTTTCCCTCCAGATACACCTGATCATTGATATAGATCATGCCGTCCTTGATCTGAATCTTCTGTCCCGGAATCGCCACAACCCGTTTGATGTCCGGTCTTGCGCTGGAGCTTCCGTTCGGGCGATAAGAAACAATGTCTCCAACCTTGGGCGAACCGACCTGATAGGCCAGAATATTGACGAGACATACGTCTCCGCCTGCCAGTGTCGGATCCATCGATTGTCCGATATTGGTCCTCTGCTGTCCGAATGTATAGACCGACACATAACCGAACAGAACGGCAATGACAATCAGGAAGGTCCATTCAAAGAGAAGCCTCGGAAGAGATTTCTTCCTCCTTCTCCTTTGTTTTTCTCTCTCCTTGCGCTCCAGCGCCTCGATTCTGGCCCGCTCCCTCGGGGTATGCGTCTTCCAGTCTTCATTTGTAAAATCAATCGGGGCATCATTCACATATCTCATGCGAAAAATCTCCATAGTCAGCAACAGGGGCTGTCGCACCATAAGATGCGGCAGCCCCCTCCGATCAACATTCTCAGCGTACGCGTTCCTTGACCTTTGCTCTCTTTCCGATACGGCCTCTGAGATAATTCAGCTTCGCACGTCTTACCTTACCGGCTCTGACGACGACAACCTTCTCTACGGACGGGGAATGCAGCGGCCAGGTTTTCTCAACACCGACTCCATTGGAATTCTTCCGGACGGTAAAGGTGGCGCGGTTGCTTCCGCCCTGCTTCTTCAGGACAACGCCCTCAAATACCTGGATTCTTTCCTTCTCGCCTTCCTTGATCTTTGCATGAACCCTTACGGTATCACCAACACGGAACTGCGGGACTTCGGCCTTCAGCTGCTCTTCTTCGATCTGCTTAATGATCTCGTTCATCGCTTTAATCCTCCTGTTTTACGGATGTTCTTAATGCATACTATTCTGCAGCAGAGGACCATCTCGTTTTTCACACGACGAAAACTATATCACGTTTTCCCTGCAGTGACAAGAGGAAAGTTTATTCACTGTGCAATCAGAACTTAAACAGGGTTCCCAGCAGGCTTCTTCCCAGCTGCGCGCCGAGATTGCCGCCCAGAGTCTTTCCGAAGGAGCCGCCGACGGTTTTGCCGATTGTGTTTCCGATCTGTCTGCCAACCGTACCGGTGACAGATTTGGCGACGCGTCCGATCTCTGTCTTCTTTCTCTGAGCAGCACGCTCCGCTTCTCTCTGGGCTGCAACCGCTTCCCGATCCGCTTCCTTCTGCGCCAGCTCCTGTGCCTTCGCATCCGCCGCATCCTGGGCAGCCTTCTCGATCGCAGCCTGCTTTTCCAGACCCATTCTCTGAAGGAATTCATAAGCGCTGTCCCTGTCAATCGCGTTTGCATAACGCGCATACAGCAGACTGCCCTTAATCAGGGAATCTCTGAGAGAATCATCTGCCGCGCCGTTGTACGACTGCGGAGGAAGAATGAAGCAGCGCTGTACCATGCCGGGAACGCCGTCCGCATCCAGCGTGGAGATGATTGCTTCACCGGTTGCAAGATTCTGAATCGCCTCAGCTGTATTAAAGGCCGGATTCGCGCGGTAAGTGTCCGCAGCGGCCTTCACCTGACGAAGCTCGTTCGGGGAATAAGCATGAAGCGCATGCTGGATCTTGTTTCCCAGCTGGCTCATGATCCCGTCCGGAATATCTCCCGGATTCTGCGTGACAAAGAAGATGCCGACGCCTTTGGAACGGATCAGCTTTACCGTCTGCTCAATTCTGGAAAGAAGATCCTTTGAAGCATGGTCGAACAGCATATGCGCCTCATCGAAGAAGAAAACCATCTTCGGCTTATCACAGTCGCCGACTTCCGGCAGCATCTCATACAGCTCTGAGAGCATCCACAGAAGGAAGGTGGAATACATATCCGGATTCAGGATCAGCTTCCGGCAGTCCAGAAGATTGATGACGCCTTTTCCGTTATCCGTCTGCAGCATATCCAGAATATTGAGTGCAGGCTCACCGAAGAACTGATCTGCTCCCTGGGTTTCCAACGATACAACCGCTCTCGTAATCGCGGCGATGGAAGCCGGTGCAATATTTCCATACTGGGCAGCGAATTCCTTTGAATTCTCATCCGCGTAGTTCAGCATCGCCTTGAGATCCTTAGTGTCGATCAGAAGCATCTGCTGATCATCCGCAATCTTGAACACGACACTGAGAATATCCGTCTGCAGCTCATTGATTCCAAGAACACGGGAAAGCAGGAGCGGGCCCATCTCGGAGATGGTCGTGCGCAGCGGCATGCCCTTCTCGCCGTAAACGTCCCAGAAGCTGACCGGATACTTACTGTAAGCGAAGCCATCTGCGGTGAGATTCATCGAGTTGATCCGCTCCGTCACATGCTCCTCATCGCATCCCATCTGGGCAAGAGAGCCAAGATCTCCCTTGACATCCGCAAGAAACACGGGGACACCTGCATCCGAGAAGGATTCGGCAAGTACCTTCAGGCTGACCGTCTTGCCGGTACCGGTGGCGCCGGCGATCATGCCATGACGATTCGCCATCGCCGGATCCAGAAACATCTCAGCATCAGCGCTTTTCCCAATCAGTATCTTTCCATCCTTTAACATATCCAGAACCCTCCTCCTGACGCAGTGATTTGTATCAACATCTGGTACTTATTGTATCACATGTACATGCGTTTTGGCAGCCTTTTTGCGGGTTTCAGATTCCCTTGAAGTCTACCGCGAATACCAGACGCCTGTCGTTTGGCAGCAGGTACTCCGGATGCGGTCTTGCGCCCCAGCTGTCGTCGCCCGCGACGCCCATCTGCTTCAGGGAGCAACGGATATAAGTCTTATGTACGGGCGGCAGCTCATACGCATGCCTCGCGTTCTCCAGCTGGTCCGGACTGTAGCAAAGCGCGGAGAATTCCATCGTTCCCGGAATAGAAGCCTCTCCATCCCCACTGTCAGGGAAGCCTGCCGCGCGCAGAAGAATCCCGTGTCCGCTGTGATCCGTGACCGTTGCCCAGCGGACGCCTGTGCGGTTCCCGGTCTCCTGCGGCACGAGATAACGCTCTGCCATCTCCCGAACGTCTCTTTTGTACACGCTCAGCTTGACGCCTTCTCTGCGGTCACAGTAGTTTTCCTCCGGGCCATTGCCATAGTAGGAAACATGGCAGTAATCTGCGCTGACTGCAAACATCCAGCCAAATTCCGGCATCGCCGGAAGAGAGCACACCGGATCATAGTCCAGAATGCAGCGGACGGTCCCATCCGCAAAGACCCGGTAGGTGGTAAAGCAGGTTACGCAGCTCAGGGATGATTCTGCCCCATCCTGCTTCACGCCGCAAAGAACCGGGAGATATTTCTTCCATATGATCTCAACATAATCAGAGGTGCGTGAGATCTTCGGATAATATCCATCCTCCTCGGGGGACGCGTCGAAAATCCCCTTCTGCGGATCACTGAACTCCTGGTAATCGCTCGCGATCTTCCAGATCCCGAGACGCGATGCCATGCGGTTTCCGGCATCATTGCTGATCGGAGCTCTCCAGAAGTTCGGGCGCGGAATCTCGTCGATCAGTTCCTTTCCGCCGAAGCGGTAGGAAACCATCCCGCCCTTCATGGCAGAGAATAGAACCTCAAAATGCTCTCCCCTTACGCCCAGGTTCATTTTTCCCTCTATGACCTCCAGGCCGGAAGCGCCGGTCTTTTCCTTATCAGCACTCAGCGTATGAGGACCGTGCAGACAATCCTTGTCAATGACAGGCGGCTCCTCCAGGCTGGAAGGAAGAACCTTTCCGTTCGTGATGACGCCCTGTCCGAAGGCTGTCTCGTAACCTTTCTTTTCCCAGAGGGTATCCGCCTTCAGGCAGAAGGAAACGGTCACGGCATACTCGCCCTCTTCTCCCAGTATCTTCCGGACTCTCTCCGGCAGCGGGAAGGTCTGAGCCGACAGAGGCGGAACATCCGCTGCGAAGGGTTCGGCAAACAGCAGTTTTCCTTCTTTTTCCACCTTCACGAAGCAATCATACACTGCCGTGGATACAAAAAGATTCTTATTGGTGATGCATACGCTCTTGTCAGAAACATCAGCCTTGATCATCCGGTAGTTGTAACGGATTTCCTGAATCTTTCCGTAAGGACGGCGCAAAGCGTCGATGATCCCGTTTCCGGAGAAATCATAATCGGTCGGCCGCTCGCCGCAGTCTCCGCCGTAGGCAAGATACTCCTCTCCGTACCGGTTCTTTCTGCGAATGGCCTGATCCACAAAATCCCAGATAAAACCGCCCTGGTAGCGCTCGTTTCGCTCACTCAGTTCAATATACCGATGCATGCCTCCGTTGGAATTGCCCATGGAATGCGTGTATTCGCACAGTATGAACGGTTTTTCGGGATGTTCGGCAAGAAACTGCTCCACCCCGGCCGCACTGGTGTACATCTGGGACTCCATATCGGAGGTGTCATTATACCGGCGGTCATGCATAATTCCTTCATAGTGAACCAGCCTTGTCTGGTCCAGCTCCCTGAAATACTGTGACATGCTGTGAATCACGGAACCGCCGAAGCTTTCATTTCCGCAGGACCAGATCAGGATCGCCGGGTGATTCTTGTCACGCTCATACTGGGAGCGGACACGGTCTTTCATCATCGGAAGGTATTCCTGATGATCATTCGGAAGCTTCTCTTCTTCTTTGCAGGTCGGGAAGCACCAGCTTCCATGCGTTTCCATATTCGTTTCTGCGATCATATACAGGCCGTAGAGATCCGCCAGGCGGTAAATGATCGATGCGTTCGGATAATGGCAGGTACGGATCGCGTTGATGTTGTTTCTCTTCATAACCCGGATATCCCGTTCCACATCCTCATAACGCGGACTGCGCCCGGTATCACAGGAGAATTCATGCCGGTTCACTCCGTTGAACACAATTCTTTTCCCATTGAGCATCATGAGGCCATTTTTGAGTTCAAAATGACGGAAGCCCACATACTCACAGGCGCTTTCCACGACAGCCCCCTCAGAGGAAAACAATTCCAGCTTCAATTCATACAGCCAGGGGACCTCCGCGCTCCAGGGATGAACATGGAGAACATCCGCAGAAGCAGAGGCATCAGAAGCATCCGCTTCCCCGCTGCAGATAAGCGTGTGATTGGGAAAGACTGCCTCATTGCAAACACCCGGGATGGCAACACCCGCGCTGTACAGCGCCCAGCGAAGCTTCGCGCCCTGCGTCTTGCCGGAGATTGCGGCCGTCACCTTCAAAAGGCCGGTTTCAAAAGAAGAATCCAGGTCGGCTGTGATTTTCACATCCTCAAGATGTGTTTCCGGAACCGGATACAGCTCAACATCACGGAAGATTCCGCTCAGGCGGTACATATCCTGATCTTCGAGCCAGGAACCGTTGGTAAACTTGAAATCAAGGACGGCAAGGCGGTTTACGCCTTCCCGGACAAAGCTTGTAAGATCAAACTCAGAAGGGGTGAAAGAATCTTCACTGTATCCGACAAACTGCCCGTTTACCCACAGAACGAATCCGGATTCCACGCCGTGGAACCGGATCCTGACTCCCAAGCCGCTCCAGCTGGCGGGAAGCTCAAAAAACGTGACATACTGGGCAGTCGGATTGAATCGCTTCGGGGCTTCCCCGAGAGACAGATTCTCCCGGCCGTCCCACGGATACTGTGAGTTTACATAGGCCGGTTCATCATATCCGAACATCTGGATATTGGACGGGACAGGAATTTCCTTCCATCCGCTCACGTCGTAGCCGGTACGCTCAAATCCGCTGACAGCGGAGGACGGGTTCTGTGCATAGTGAAATTTCCACATCCCGTTCAGGGACAGAGCTGCTCTCTCCCCCTTCGCGTTCCGAATCACCGTATCGGAGCGGGCCGGAAGCACATTGACCTTGAAACGTGCCGGATCATCTACCATTTTCAGGATATCCTCGCTTTGCATGCTATCTCCTTTCCTGCCAGCAGAAGCTGAGATCTGCCGGAATTTTCTGTCAGCATCATAGAACATATTCGCGGATCCAATCCTCTCCCGTCAGCGCTATGACACCCTCCTTCTGGGGGATGTCATAATAGCGCAGCTCTACTTTATCCTTCTTTTTTACAGACATTGTCACTCCCGACCTTACACCTTCCGCACCTCATACAGAAGTGCCTGGTAGTCTCCGCGCACCCTCGGCACGATGATGCCGTGCTTCATCAGCATATCTCCGTTCAGGCGGCCAAGCTTCTTCGAGGACTGTGGTCCGAGGCTCATCTCACCGTTGTGCGCTGCCATCGAGCCTTCATAATCACAGCTGACTTCATAGCATGCCTCCGGATCCAGTCCCTGCATCCGCACTCTGACGCCCGGCCGGTTCGGGGCCGCCAGAACCTGCACGTATGTCATATAAGCCAGCGCGCGGTCCTTCGTCACAACCATCCAGCAGTCCGAATGATGATTCTCCCTGAAGGACGCGATCCGGTAATAATCCCCTTCCCGCACCACAGGATGAATCTTCCGAAACAGCGCCACCTGCCCCGGGATCTGCGCCTTCTCCTCCGGCTTCATATTGCGGACATCCATCTCATAGCCAAATGTCCCTGCCATCGCAACCTTCGCTCTGGTGTTAAAGGGAACCTCCCTTCCGGTCTGCTGGTTCGGGCACACGGAAACATGTGCTCCCATCGTTGACATCGGGAAGACAAGCGCCGTTCCTTCCTGAATCGACAGACGCTCTATGGCATCCGTGTCATCACTGGTCCAGATCTGCGGGCTGTAGAACAGCATGCCTGCGTCATACCTTGCTCCGCCGCTGGAACAATTCTCCAGGAGAAGATCCGGGAAATCCTTCAGCAGCCTCTCCTGCATTCTGTAAACCGCCAGCACATACCGGTGCAGCAGCTGTCCCTGACAGCCCGGCTCTGCCTCCAGCGACCCGACATCCGCCAGGTACCGGTTCATATCCCATTTTACATAAGCGATATTTGCCGAAGCGAGGGTATCGTGAATCTGATTGTACACACCGTCCCAGACTTCCTGCCTGGTAAGATCCAGCACATACTGCTGGCGCAGCGCGCCCGGTTTTCTTCCCGGCAGGGAGAATCTCCAGTCCGGATGCGCCCGGAACAGTTCAGAGTCTTCGCAGACCATCTCCGGCTCTACCCAGATCCCGAACTTCAGCCCCATGTCATTGACGGCGTCTACAAGCTTCTTCAACCCGCCCTTCAGCTTCTTTTCGTTGACGAACCAGTCTCCGAGAGAGGAGGTGTCGTCATCCCTGTGCCCGAACCATCCGTCATCCATGACGAGCATATCGATTCCGGATTCCTTCGCCGCTTTGGCGAAGCCGATCAGAACGTCAGTGTCAAAGTCCATCATCGTCGCTTCCCAGTTATTCACCAGTACCGGACGATCCTGGGTCAGCCAGCGCTTTTCGATGAGATGATTCCTGTACAGATCATGGTAGGTCCTGGTCATTTTGCCGAGTCCCTCGTTCGAATAAACCAGGCAAACCTCCGGCGACTGGAATTCCTCCCCGGGTGTCATCGGCCAGGCAAAGTTCTCCGGATGGATGCCCATGACGCAGCGAAGGCGCCCGATCTGGTCGATCTGGGCTTTTGCCAGGAAGTTGCCGGAGTAAACCAGGCTCATCCCCCATACCTCTCCTGTTGTCTGGTCCGCATTCGGTGTGAGGATCGCAAGAAACGGGGAGTCCTCGGCACTGGATACGCCGCGCAGGGATTCCGCGCTGACAGCGCCGGTTTTCAGACTCTGTCTGGTAATGGTACGCTCTCTCCCCCAGGAGCCGTGAAGCGTCAGAACATCACAGCGGTCCGGTTCCAGATTGAGCTGTCCTGAGAGAACCCGCTTCAGCACCACAGGCTCATCGCCCCGGTTCACCACCCTGACGCTCTTGACAATCACATCAAGATCCTTGTAGACGGTGTACAGCAGATGTACTTCCAGGCCAAGGACCCGATCCTCCAGAAGCACATCCAATGTATCACAGCATTCCCCGCATCCTCTCGTGTGCGGCAGTCCATCCGGAACCACCTTTCCCGGAAGAATCTCATGGGAGCGATACGTCAGCTCCACTCCCGTCATCCCGTGTGCATTCTCCACACTCAGGCAGGGTTCCCGGTAATCTCCGGTTCCCAGGAAGGAATATTCGAAGGGGAACATTTGCATGAACCGGACTTTGTCGCGTTCATTGACCGCCGGAGAAAACGGGAATTCATTCAGCCTGAATGCTTGTTCCATACCGGCTGTGTCATGCAGCTTTGCTCCATAGTACAGATGCCCAAGCCAGACACCGTCCGCCAGAGCCATCACATAGCTGGTATTCGGTGTTGTCAAATGAAAGGTCTGACGATCTTCATAATATTGAATCATAGTATTACTCTCCTGTTTCTGACTCTCCTGTTTCTGGTTGATCCGCTTCCTCCCGGATATCGATATCCGGAAGATACTGCTCAAAGTCCTTCAGCAATAACCGGGAGCAGATCATGGCAATCGAAGAAAAGCCGAAGCTTGTCCATAAAAATGCATACAGAGGCAGCCGGACGACGTCCATGTAGGTCCAGATCATCGGCCCGGCATTCAATGCAAGAATGAGTACGGCGCGCACCGGGTTTTTTGCCGCAAAATAGATGCCGTTCCGGATCAAAGCCCTCAGAGAATCCGCAAACGCTGCCATGACAGGGATGACGTGGAACAGAATCAGCAGAACAATCCCGGTCAGAACATACACCGGATACCGGAACAGCCGCATCACACTCTGTGTGCGGGCGACAAACATGATATCGAGCACGAGGACAGCGGCAATCAGCAGAAAGCCGAGAAACCCGATCAAGGCCTGTTTGAAATTCAGACAGAACCCTTTCCAGAATTCTTTGATCGGATTCAGAGAATCATCCACCCGCAGCGTCTTCAGGCAGACTGTATACAGAGCCACCCAGGCCGGTCCTGCCGTTACAACAGGAAGGCTGAACAGCACAAACAGCACATTTGCCCCGAACAGTATCCACAGTCTGGAGGTAATCCGCCCCAGGAGACTTTCTTCACTTAAGATACCCCAGATTCTTTGCTTCACGTCTGTGTTCCCCGTATGTTTCTTCTTTCTGCTGTATATGCGTATTTTGGTATGCCGATGGCGCAGATGCATGTTTACCCGGCTTCTGTTTCCGTCTCTGCCTCTAAAATCTTTTGCGCGACAGAGCCGGACTTTCCTTCCAGAATCCAGTCCAGAAATTCCGTACACGCTTCCAGGTTCCGGGTGTAGGAGCCAATCGAAAAGACACAGCTGTTTTCGTATATGTGGTACTTTGTCATCAGAATGCTGTCCGATACATCGATTCCGATCGGAACCGGATCGGTACTGTATTCCGTGTCATAGGGAATGCTGTATACGAGGCGGTCCCGGTATTTTACATAGAGCTCCCGGCATGGTTCAGAGGACAGATCGATCAGTCTTCCGCTTTTTCCAAGCGCTTCGATCTCCTCTCTCCGCATGGTGACAGCATCCGCCTGACCGGTCTCAATCATCGCGACAAACGCCTGATAATAGGAATTGTTCATGCCGGAAGCCGTGGTCGGATCAAAGTACAGCTTATCTTCAAACAGAACATTCTTCTCCTTGATATCATATCCGGTGTGCTCCAGATACTCCTCCCACAGCTGCGAGCCATTTCCAACCTCGGTCATCGCATTGGGAAAGACAATGCCGATCCAGTTCTCCCTGATCGCTGTTGTGCTGCGCCAGACAAACCATATGCCAAAGATCAGGAAGAAGCCGATCCCGATGATCCAGAGCCAGTAATAATCCCATATATATTGAAGTCTCTGCTTCATTGGGAGAGCGGATATTTTGTCCAGCTCCTTCTTCCCTTTTTTTCTCAGCTCTTTTCCGCCATACTCCTTCATGCAACTGGATTCCTTTTCCAAAATGAGCCGGAACGGATCAACGTTCCGGCTCATCTCAATTCTTGTCTGTCCTGGATACAGTCCTTACCATGCCGCCTGCACGCACAATGTCTGAACACAAGCCTGGCAAGAGAACTGAATCACGTATTACAGTTTTCCGCCGGAGGTTGCAATACCTTCCACAAACTGCTTCTGGAAGATCACATAGATTACAACCATCGGTACAACCGCAAGCGTTGCAGCTGCCATCATAGCCGGATAGTCAGAGCCATACTGACCCTGCATCTTGGCAAGACCGGCTGACAGCGTCGTGGTATCCGCGTTGGTGCAGACAATCATCGGCCACATCAGATCCTTGAACGCAAACACTGCAGTAAAGATTCCCAGGGAAACCATCGAGCTCTTCGTCAGCGGCATCAGGATCCGGGAGAATCTCTGGAATACGTTGCAGCCGTCAATGGATGCTGCCTCTTCCAGTTCCTTCGGAAGTCCCTCATATCCGATCTTCAGAAGATAGGTACCGAATGCGGTGACCAGACCCGGGAATACAAGACCGAACGTAGTGTTCAGCATACCCAGCTTGGAAACCATCAAAAACTGCGGAATGATAAAGATCTGGCCGGGAACCATCATCTGGATCAGAACCAGCGCAAAGAGAATATTCTTTCCGCGGAACTTCAATCTTCCGAACGCGTAGCCTGCCATGGTCGCGGTCAGGACAGCACAGAGCACGCGGAAGAAGATCATCAGCAGCGTGTTCTTGTACAGCACAACAAAGTTATAGCTCTTCCAGACTGTGCCGAAGTTTTCCCAATGCCACCCGTTATGCGGGAAGATATAGAAGGGATTTACAGAGATCGCCTCCTGATTCGTCTTTAAAGCAGTCAGAATCATCCAGGCGAACGGCACGATCATAATGAATGCCATAATGATCAGGAAGACATGTTTCAGGACCCGGCGGATCCTGTCTTTGGTTTGAGCACTTTCAATCATAGACTAATCCTCTCCTTCCCGATCAGTTGTGATAAACGACCTTCTTCTCTACTTTCTGCAAAATGACCGTAAGGATCATAATGAAGATCAGCAGGAAGACGACCAGAGTTGCGCCATAGCCCTTGTTGCCGTTGGTGAATGCATACTGGTAGAACAGATACACGACCGACTGGACGTTCTTCAGAGCTACGTTTGTCTTGTCCATAACCATGAACATCAGGTCGAACACCGTCAGAGCGCCGATGATACGGGTCTGGACAATAAAGAATGTGGTCGGGCTCAGCAGCGGGATCGTGATGGACAGGAACTGACGGAACTCGCTTGCGCCGTCAATCCTTGCCGCTTCATAGAAGTCACCCGGAATATCCTGCAGTCCGCCGATAAAAAGAACCATGTTGTATCCGATGATCGACCAGACGCCGATCACGCCGACGGAGATCCACGCGATCTTCGGATCAGAGATCCACGCAATGCTCGTTCCGAATATGTTATTCAGAAGGCCGAACTGCGTATTGTACATCCACTTCCAGACCATGGCAACCGCAGCCGGAGCGCAGACCATCGGCAGGAAAAAGATTGTACGGTAAATGGAGCGTCCTGCGCACTTCTTATTCAGAAGGACCGCAAGGATCAGCGCAATCACGATTCCGAACGGAACCTCGATCAGGGCATATTTGATGGTATTCCAGAATGCCTGCCAGGTTTCCGGATTCTGCGCAACAGTCTGATAGTTGGCAAGGCCGATAAAGATATTGCCCTTGCCGAAGTCACCCGTCTTGCAGAAGGACTGATAGATCGTCTGAAAGATCGGGTAGAAGTTTAAGACAATCAGGCCGATCATCGTGGGCGCTACAAACAACCATGCCCAGCGCTCCTCATTCTTCTCTTTCGGAGACATCCTTTTCTTATTCACTCATTTGCTCCCTTCTCAGTTTTCCTATCAGGGATAAACAATCATCTGACTCTGCTTTTTCGAAAATTCTTTCTTGAGTTCTTGTGTCTACTAACATACAAATTACAGCAAAATCTCTCGCTCGATAAAAAACATGCTTAGAAATTTCATACTTCTTACTAAAATAAGAACGAGCAAAATC
>CADBZI010000040.1 GCA_902799015.1 uncultured Lachnospiraceae bacterium
CGCATTGACTATTTTATCACATCGAAGAGACTGGATGAGAAGCTGGTGGACGCGAAGATCCACACCCAGGTGTTCGGATCCGATCATTGTCCGGTGGAGCTTGACATCAATCTGTAAGGAACATCAAAAGTCGTATCAAAAAGGATCTCTTTACTTAAGGAGCGGCATCGTGACCGTCGCCAGTCCGAGGAAGAAGAAGAACCCGAGGCAGTCGGTGACGGTCGTTACAAAAACGCTTGACGCAAGTGCAGGATCAATATGCATCTTCTCAAGGAAAATGGGGATCAGGAAGCCTGCCATTGCGGCACAAACCATATTCATGACCATGGCGATGCCGGCGATGAGCCCGAACCAGAGATTGAAATGATAGAACAGAGCGATTGCGGCTACCATCGCGCCTATGGCAGCTCCGTTCAGAAGACCTGCGAGGATCTCTTTGCGCAGGATCGGCACAGCATTGTTCTTGTCGATCTCATTGAGTGACAGAGCACGCACCACCATCGTCAGCGCCTGGGTTCCCGCATTTCCGCCCATGCCGGAGATGATGGTCATGACCGCGGACAGGGCAACGATCTTCTCGATCGTGCCATCAAATTGCGCAATGACGGTTGAGGCCAGAAGCGCTGTGACCAGATTGACTGCCAGCCAGGGCAGGCGGCTCTTGACCGCCTCCAGGACTGTACCGTCAATCTTTTCTTCTTTGTTGACACCACCCATGTGGTAGATGTCCTCGGTTGCCTCTTCGGTGAGGACATCGATGACATCGTCAACCGTGACAATTCCGATCATCTTGCCGCTGTCGTCGACAACCGGAAGCGCAGCATATCCGTATTTGGAGAAGACCTCCGCAACGTCCTCCTGGTCAAGGTTGGCGTTGACGGAAATGACATTGGTATTCATGATCTCCTCGATCAGTGTATCGAAGGGAGCCATGACAAGATCCCGGAGGGAGACAACGCCGAGCAGGGTGTAGTCTTCTTTTTTTACCACATACATGTAATACGAAGTTTCCGCGTCCACCTCGGTTTTGAGGTAATTCAGCGCCTTCATGACGGTATTCGACGCATAGATCGCGATGAACTGCGTCGTCATGATACCGCCGGCGGTATCCTCATCGTATTTCAGCAGCTTGCTGACGGCGGTTTTTGTGCGCCCGCGCAGAAGAGAGGTGATGACAGCGTCCTTGTTGTCATCCTCCAGCTCCTGAACCAGGTCGGCGATCTCGTCGACACTCATCCGGTTCAGAACCGACCGGGTTCGCTCCGGTTCCATCACCTTCAGAATATCGTACTTGTCGTCGTCATCCGCTTCATCGATGACATCGGCAAGAAAATCATCCGGGAGGGCGAGAAGATACTTATAATCTCCGCCGGCTTCTTCCTGCACTGCCTCAAGAATATCGGCCGGATGAGTCTCGTCAACGAGGCGCTGGATATTGTCCGGTACTCCGCTGGTAAGAAGTCTGGTAATCTCCTTAAAATCAGCCATAATCCGTCTGCCCTCCGTCTCCGTCAGAATAATCACATTATAACACAGAAAAGGACAGCGGATGTGACAATCAAGGGGGGATACGGTATAATCACAAAGAAGCCTGCTGCGGCGTGGAAAGGATCCTGCAGGAGAAGAATCCCCTGCCATTGCAAGGCCCGGGCTAAGAAGGCGTGGAATGCGAAGAAGCGGGAGAACAGCATGGATTGTGTGAGAACACAGCAGTTAATCAGACCCTATCTGGAAGGCATACTGTCTGACCGGGAACTGGAAGAGTTTCTGGATCATGTGGAGCATTGCCAGACATGCTTTGGCGAGCTTGAGGTCTATTTTTCGATCTACCGCACACTCAACAATGTGGATGAAAAGGGGAATTACAACTATGCGGAAAAGCTCCATGCGAAGCTGAAGGATTCGCGGGAGTATCTGCGTGTCAGACAGCGGAACAGAGTGATCAAGGTGGGGGTGATCCTGGCTGCGGAGCTTTCGCTGATTGGCGCTTTTTATGCATTGATCCGGATGCCGGGCGGATATATAGACCGGCATCACACAGAGATCATTCCCGTGATTGAGACGGAAGCTGCCGGGACCTTAGGAGAGGCAGCACAGACGATAACCAGCCAGCAACAGCAGGCACAGACCAGCCAGCCGCAGCAGGCACAGTGATGCTGTGCTATCATACCGATCGCTGAGAACAGATGCCAGGAGGAGCCTTCCATGAGTGAGAAAATAGTCCTGATTGACGGTCATAGCATTATGAATCGTGCATATTACGGGATTCCGCTGCTGAGCAGCAGTGCCGGTGTGCATACGAACGCGGTGTACGGCTTTTTGAACATTCTGTTCAAGGTGCTGGAGGAAGAACAGGCCCAGTATCTGGCTGTCGCATTTGATCTGAGTGCACCGACTTTCCGCCATAAGAAATATGAGGCGTACAAGGGAACGCGTCACGCGATGCCGGATGAGCTGCGGGAGCAGATTCCCATCATGCAGGAGATGCTTCGGGATATGGGCGTTCCGCTGATGATGCTGGAGGGATATGAGGCAGATGATCTGATCGGTACGGCGTCGAAGAAGGCGGAGGAAGAAGGCCTGGAGGTCCGGATTATTTCCGGAGACAGAGATCTTCTTCAGCTGGCGTCTGACAAAACGATGATTCGTATCCCGAAGACGAAGAAGGGCGGAACCGAAGTAGAGGATTATTTCGCGGCTGACGTGAAGGAGAAATATCAGGTCACGCCGGAGGAGTTTATTCATGTCAAGGCACTGATGGGAGATGCCTCGGATAACATTCCGGGGATACCGGGCGTCGGGGAGAAGACGGCGGTCAAGATCATCGCAGAGTATCACTCCATTGAAAATGCACATGCGCACCTTGATGAGATCAAGCCTCCGCGTGCCCGGAATTCACTGTGCGAATTCTGGGACGACGCGCAGCTGTCCCTGTGGCTGGCGACGATTGACCGGAATGCTCCGTTTGCTCTGGATCTTGATTCGGCAAGGCTGGATCAGGCGCACGCTGCGCTCTATACGCCGAAGGCGCTGGAGCTGGTGAAGAAGCTGGAGCTTAGAACGATGATCCGGCGTTTTTCCGAGGGACTGGCCGGTGTGGACGTGAATGCGGAAGAAGAGACGCCGGAGGATCAGAAGGAGACCGTATTCGAGAAGATTGATGACGCAGAAGCATTCATAGAAGAAGCTTCAAAGGCCAAAGAGGCAGGCCTGCAGATTGCGGTATTTGACGGGCATGTGATCGGATATGCAGCCGCATTTGGCGACAGATGCGGCTTTGTTGAAGGGGAAGACACGTCTGCACTGAGGACATTGACCAAACATGTGGACAGGATCTGCACGATTGATCTGAAGGAACAGCTTTATTATCTGGAGATCGCGGAGGAATCCAGATTCTTTGACTGCGCGATCGGCGCTTACCTTCTGAACCCGCTGCAGGGTGCATATACCTATGACCTGCTGTCCGGAACCTATGCCGGAAGAATGATTCCGTCCCGGGCAGAGCTGTTCGGCAAGAAAAAAGACAAGGAGCTGAATACGGAGGACTGGATGCGGATTACCTGTCTGCAGGCCCGTGCGGCGCTGGAATCCAGACAGGGCATTCGGAATGCGCTGGAAAAGCAGGGCATGCAGAAGCTGTTTGACGAGATCGAGATGCCTCTGGTATTTGTGCTGTACCGCATGCAGCGGGAGGGCATCCTTGTGAAGGCAGAAAAGCTCCATGAATATGGATTGCGTCTGTCCGACCGGATTGACAGCCTGGAAAAACAGATCTACGAGGAGGCCGGACAGGAGTTCAACATCAATTCCCCGAAGCAGCTGGGATGCGTACTGTTTGAGGATCTGCATCTTCCCAGCGGGAAGAAGACGAAGACCGGATATTCCACTGCCGCGGATGTGCTGGAGAAGCTTGCCGAAGAGCACAAGATTGTTGCGGATATCCTGGAATACCGGCAGCTGACAAAGCTCCGTTCGACCTACGCGGAGGGATTGTCCTCCTACATCGCTGAGGATGGAAGGATTCACGGCAAGTTCAACCAGACGATCACGGCGACAGGAAGAATCAGTTCCACTGATCCAAACCTTCAGAATATTCCGGTGCGCACAGAGCTCGGAAGAGAGCTGCGCAAGGTCTTTGTGCCGAAGGAAGGATCGAAGTTTGTCGATGCGGATTACTCTCAGATTGAGCTGCGCGTCCTGGCGCATATGTCCGGCGACAAGGCGCTGATCGAGGCGTACAATTCCGCGGAGGATATTCATGCCATCACGGCAAGCTCTGTATTCCATGTACCGCTGGAGGAGGTGACGCCGCAGCTTCGGCGGAATGCAAAGGCCGTTAACTTCGGGATCGTATACGGCATCAGCTCCTTTGGCCTCAGCCAGGGATTGTCCATAACGAGAAAGGAAGCGGCTCAGTTTATCGAGCAATATTTCAAGACGTTCCCTCAGATCAAGGCATTTCTGGACGAAGAGGTGAAAAGCGCGAAGGAGCAGGGCTGGTGCGTGACTATGTTCGGCCGCAGACGTCCGATTCCGGAGCTGAAGGAATCCAATTTCATGCGCCGGTCCTTCGGAGAGCGGGTCGCGATGAACGCGCCGATTCAGGGAACGGCCGCGGATATTATCAAGATCGCGATGATCGGCGTTGACCGCCGTCTGCGGGAGGAGGGACTGAAGTCACGTCTTGTATTGCAGGTACACGATGAACTCCTGGTAGAGGCGGCGGAATCCGAGGTGGAAAGCGTAAAGCAGATTCTTCGCGAGGAGATGGAAGGCGCCGCGAATATGAAGGTACGGCTGGAGATTGACATGCATGACGGAGACAGCTGGTACGAGGCACACTGACACCTTACTGGAGCACGAATGGAGGGCAGGATTCATAACATGATTCTGGGAATTACAGGCGGTGTCGGAACCGGGAAGAGCACGGTTCTTCAATACTTACAGCAGAAATATGATGCATTTCTGATCCAGTGTGATGATGTGGCAAGGGATCTGCAGCAGCCGGGCGGGGTATGCTATGCGCCGATGCAAAAGCTCTTCGGGCCGGACAAGGACGCAGATGCGCTCTTCAACGAGGATGGCTCCTTCAACAGAAGTGAGGTGGCAAAGAGAGTTTTCGCTGACGAAGAGCTGCTGCATGCTTTGAACAGGATCGTGCATCCTGCCGTGAAGGATCGTGTGCGCGCGTTGATTGAGGCGCACGCAGATGCCGGGCTGATTGTCATCGAGGCAGCACTTTTGCTCGAGGATCATTACGACGAGATCTGTGATGAGATCTGGTATATTTACGCCCGGGAGTCCGTACGAAGAGCGCGTTTGAAAAAAAGCCGCGGTTATACCGACGAAAAGATTACGGATATCTTCGCGAGCCAGAGATCTGACGAAGCCTATCGTGTCCGCTGTACATTGACAATTGACAATTCCTCCGAAAACATTGAAAATACATTCCGGCAGATTGATACAGCTTTGTCGGAGCGTGGCATCACAGATCCGTCGGCAGCCATACCATGAGGATACGCACTTGGACTTCTACAGCATAGCAAGCGGAAGCAGCGGAAACTGCATTTACATCGGAACGGGAAATACCTCGATTCTGATCGATGCCGGGATTTCCTGTAAGAGAATTACGGAAGCTCTGCATCAGATTGACCGCAGTCTGAAGGACCTGACCGCGATCCTCGTCACACATGAACACAGCGATCACATCTCGGGACTTGGGGTCCTGAGCCGTAAAACGCACATTCCCATCTACGCCACAGCGGCGACGATCCGCCAGATTCTCCGTTACGCCCCTCTGGGGAAGGTAGAGGAGTCTTTGTTTCACCCCATTGATGCAGATCAGCCGTTTGCGGTCGGAGACCTGAAGGCGGAAGCGTTTCATATCAGTCACGACGCGGCGGATCCGGTCGCTTACCGGGTTGAGTCAGGCGGCCGTTCGGCAGCCGTTGCCACGGATATGGGCTGCTTTAAGCGCTATACGGTGAATCATCTCAGGAATCTGGATGCTCTGCTGATTGAGGCAAACCATGATGAGAATATGCTGCAGGCAGGTCCGTATCCGTATCCGCTCAAGCGGCGGATCATGGGAGAGAAGGGGCATCTGTCCAATCTCTCATCGGCCATGCTGCTGTCGCAGGTTCTTCACGATCACATGAAGACGGTTTACCTCGGACATCTGAGCAAGACCAATAATTATCCGGAGCTGGCATACGCAACCGTGATGAGTGAGATGGCGATGGATCCGGGATGCCCGTACAAAGAAGGCGACATACCGGTCTATGTGGCCAGCAGGGAGCATCCGATGGAGCTTCTGGAATTATAAACATACAGGGAACGATTCAGCAATGGGGCTGCTGAATCAATACAGATTATACAGAAAGGCAGCGGTCAATTATGAAAAAGGTTATTATCACCGTAATCGGCAAGGATACGGTCGGCATCATTGCAAAGGTATGTACCTATCTGGCGGACCACAATGTCAATATCCTCGATATCTCCCAGACGATTGTCGGCGGATATTTCAACATGATGATGGTCACGGATCCGAGTGCGTCTTCGGTGGAAACCGGACAGATGTCGGATGACCTGACTGCCCTGGGCGAGGGCATGGGTCTGTCTATCCGCGTGATGGGCGAAGATATCTTCAATGCCATGCACAGAGTGTGAGGCGGAAGCAGGAAGAGAGGATCGAATCAAACATGATTAACATACTGGAAGCAGCGGAAACGGTCCGGATGATCACGCAGGAAAACCTGGATGTGAGAACCATTACGATGGGAATCAGCCTGCTGGATTGCATCTCATCGGATCTTGAAACGCTGCGCGGAAACATATTCCGGAAGATTACAACCAAGGCCAGGGACCTTGTGAAGATCGGAAATGACATCGCGAAGGAGTATGGGATTCCGATCGTGAATAAGCGGATCTCCGTGACGCCGATCGGTCTGATCGGCGCATCTGCGTGCAATTGTCCTGATGACTTTGCTCAGATCGCGAAGACGTTGGATGACGCGGCGAAGGAGGTTGGCGTCAATTTCCTCGGCGGCTTTTCCGCGGTTGTTTCAAAGGGCATGACGAAAGCGGAGGAGAATCTGATCCGCGCGATTCCGAAGGCCTTAAGCGAGACGGATTATGTCTGTGCGTCTGTCAATGTCGGATCCACCCGGACGGGAATTGACATGGATGCCATCCGCCTCCTGGGGGACATTATCCTGGAGACGGCGCAGATGACCGCTGACCAGGATTCCCTGGGCTGCGCGAAGCTCGTGGTATTTTGCAATGCGCCGGATGACAATCCGTTTATGGCAGGCGCATTTCACGGAGTGACAGAGGGCGACACGGTGATTAATGTCGGCGTGTCCGGCCCCGGCGTGGTAAAGACGGCACTGGAAGCGGTGCGCGGAGAGAGCTTTGAGGTGCTGTGCGAGACGATCAAAAGGACTGCCTTCAAGGTGACCAGAGTCGGACAGCTGGTGGCGCAGGAAGCCTCGCGCCGGCTGGGCGTACCGTTCGGGATCATTGATCTTTCCCTCGCGCCGACGCCGGCAATCGGTGATTCCGTCGCGGATATTCTCCATGAAATCGGTGTGGAGATGGCGGGAGCGCCCGGAACGACAGCGGCGCTTGCCCTGCTCAATGACCAGGTGAAGAAGGGCGGCGTTATGGCGTCCTCCTATGTGGGAGGCCTGTCCGGCGCGTTTATCCCGGTGTCAGAGGACCAGGGGATGATCGATGCGGCGCAGGCAGGCGCGCTCACACTTGAAAAGCTTGAGGCAATGACCTGTGTCTGCTCGGTCGGTCTTGACATGATCGCGATTCCGGGAGATACGAAGGCATCCACCATCTCGGGCATCATCGCGGATGAGATGGCGATCGGGATGGTCAATGCGAAGACGACGGCGGTAAGGCTGATTCCGGTGATCGGAAAAGGCGTCGGCCAGAGTGTTGAATTCGGAGGACTTTTAGGACACGCCCCCATCATGCCGGTGAACACGTTCGGATGTGAGGAATTTATCAGCAGAAAGGGCAGGATCCCGGCACCGATTCATTCCTTTAAGAATTGATGTCGCTTGTATTATTCTATCTGTTGGCATATAATTACGTCCGATGGTAATAGCTTTCGTAAGGAAGGAGAAGGAAGAGTATGAAGAACTGGAAGATGGCTGCTGCGCTGATCGCGGCATGTTCCATGACGGTGGCAGCTGCCGGCTGTGTTATGGCAGACGAGACAGAAGGGTTTGATTTTGGTTCGGTTGAGACCGTATCCGAAGGAAAGCTGATTGTCGGAACAGAAGCAGGCTTCGCACCGTATGAGTATCTGGTCGGGGATCAGGTAGAGGGTGTCGACATGGACATCGCTCAGGCAATCGCGGATGCACTCGGCGTTGAGCTCGAGGTTCAGAATATGGACTTTGACGGCGCGCTTCTGGCAGTTCAGCAGGGGAAGGTAGACATCGTCGCAGCCGGCGTTTCGGTCAGCGAAGAGCGGGAAGAGGTGATGGACTTCTCCACCAAGTATGTCGATTCGAAGGATGTTGTGGTTGTAAGCGCGGAGAATCCGGCTGTTGAGGAATCGACTGCGGATGCGCTTGCAGACAAGACCGTCGGCGTACAGCAGGGCAACATTGCTGACCTGTGGGTTACCGACAACACCGAGGCGGCATCGGTACAGCGCTACACCAAGTTCGTTCAGGCAGCGCAGGATCTTGCAAACGGAAAGATCGACTGCATCGTTATGGACGAAGCTCCGGCGCTTGAGCTTGTTGCGTCTTCGGACGGCAAGCTGGCCATCCTGGAGGGAGACGCCTTGTTTGAGGATTCCTATGCGATCGCGATCAGGAAGGGCAATGAAGCGATGAAGGGCGCAGCGGACGCTGTGATCAACGACCTGATCGAGAGCGGCGCGATGGATGAGATCATTGCGGCGCATTCCAGCGCTGAGGCTGAGACGGAAGCGGAGTAATCCGAGGCGGTTCCAAAACGTAAAAGAGCAGGGTGGCATACTCTGTGAGCAAAGAGAAACAAAGGGTCTCTTTTGAAACAGAAAGAGATCCTTTCTTTTTTAGGAGTATAACAATATGTTAGAGTGGCTGAAAAGCGTAGGTGAGAGCTTTTATAACGCATGGGTACCGGAGCAGAGATACCTGGCGTATCTGAGCGGATTGCGCATGACTTTGCTGATCTCTCTGTTTGCGGTGATGATCGGCATTGTCATCGGCGTTATGATTGCGGTGATCCGTGTTACGGCGCGCACATCCAGGCTGAAGCTGGTAAAGGTGCTCGATGTGATCGCGAAGCTGTACATTACGGTCATCCGCGGCACTCCTATGATTGTTCAGATTATGATCATCTATAACCTGATCTTTACGTCTCCCAATACGAACCCGATCATTGTCGGTGCTGTCTGCTGCGGCATCAATTCCGGCGCGTATGTCGCGGAGATCATCCGGGCGGGAATCGCTTCGATTCCGGTCGGACAGATGGAGGCAGGACGTTCTCTCGGTCTGACCTATGCCATGACGATGCGCACGATCATCCTGCCGCAGGCATTCAAAAACATCCTTCCCGCGCTGGGCAACGAATTCATCTCCCTGGTCAAGGAGACTTCCGTTATCTCTGTGATCGCGGTGAATGACCTGATGAAGATGGCTGGCTATGTCGGTTCGAGAACCTGGGATGTGATCCCGCCGTACGTGATCGCGGCTGCGATCTATCTGGTGATGACACTTGGCCTGACCAGACTGATGGGATTCTTTGAGAAGAAAATGGCAAGGAGCGACCGGCACTGATTCTGCGTGCAGGCCTGCCGGTAAGAAAGGAGCTGGCTTCGTGATATATACACATGATCTGAGAAAAACGTTTGGAGACCATAACGTACTGTGCGGGATCACACAGCACATTGAGAAGGGAGAAAAGGTTGTTGTCATCGGCCCTTCCGGCTCCGGAAAGTCCACCTTTCTGAGGTGCCTGAATATGCTCGAGGAGCCGACGGGAGGCGAAATCATCTTTGACGGAATCAAGCTCACCGATCCGCAGACCAACCTGGATGAGGTCCGGCAGCGGATGGGAATGGTGTTCCAGCACTTTAATCTGTTTCCCATGAAGACGGTGCGCCAGAACATTACGCTTGCCCCGGTTCTTCTGAAGAAGATGTCCCAGGAGGAGGCCGATGCGAAGGCGGATGAGCTTTTAAAAAGGATCGGCCTGCCGGATAAGGCGCAGAGCTATCCCGGGATGCTGTCCGGCGGCCAGCAGCAGAGAATCGCGATCGCGAGAGCCTTGGCGATGGATCCGAAGGTTATGCTTTTTGATGAGCCGACCAGTGCCCTGGATCCGGAGATGGTCGGAGAGGTTCTGACGATCATGAAGGAGCTTGCACAGGACGGCATGACCATGGTTGTGGTGACCCATGAGATGGGGTTTGCGCGTGAAGTCGCCAGCCGTGTGCTCTTTATCGACGAGGGAATCGTTGCAGAGGAAAATGAACCTTACGAGTTCTTCAACCATCCGCGCAATCCGAGGCTGCAGGATTTCCTGTCAAAAGTGCTCTGAAGAACAGATCAGACGTCTCCCATCCCCATGGAGGAGGGGAGACGTTTTGTATGGCCTGAAAGAGCAAGAAATCGAAACACGATAGCAATTCTGATTAATGAATTCGTTTGTGAGATTTGCTACTCTGTAAAAGATGAAAAAAAACAATTGAGATAACAGTTCGGGTAAAAACACGAAAATATACTTCAGATGCATATCATGATGCAATGATATTTACAAGTGTTTGGCGCAAAAGCAACAGGAGGAAACGAAATGGGAACTGTTCTTGAGTTTCAGCACATTTCGAAATACTTTCCGGGTGTCAAGGCTCTGGATGATGTCAGCTTCCAGGCATTCGGAGGCGAAGTCCTCGCATTCCTTGGTGAGAACGGAGCAGGTAAGTCGACATTGCTGAAGACGCTTAACGGTGACTATCAGCCGACAAGCGGCACTTATCTTCTGGATGGGGAAGAGAAGCATTTTAAGTCTCCGCATCAGGCAATTGAGGAAGGGGTCAGCATCATCTATCAGGAACGGCAGATCCTGCTCGAGCTGAGCGTGGCGGAAAACATCTACCTCGGAAGGATGCCGTCCAATGGACTGGGTGTCATCAATACCGCGAAAGCGAATCAGATGGCGCAGAAGATTATTGATGATTTCGGACTGCCGATCCGGCCGACGGAGAAGGTGAAAAACCTTTCGATTGCTTATCAGCAGATGGTTGAGATCATGAAGGCTTACAGCAGAGAGAACCTGAAGGTCATCGCGTTTGATGAGCCGACAGCGTCTCTTTCGGACGCGGAGATCTCCAGTCTGTTTGAGATTATCCGGAAGCTGAGGGATGAGGGGAAGATCGTTCTGTACGTCTCTCACCGGATGAGCGAGCTGAGGCAGATTACCGACAAGGTAGCGATCTTCAAGGATGGCAGACATGTCGGAATCTTTGAGACTGCGAAAGTGACGGATGCAGAGCTGATCAAGCGGATGGTCGGAAGAGACCTGGGAGACATCTATTCTTCCCTTGATAAGGAGAAAGAGATCGGCGAGGTTCTGCTGGACGTGGACAATGTCTCTTCGGATTATGTCAAGCCGGTTTCCTTCCAGCTGCACAAAGGAGAGGTCCTGGGCTTCTCCGGTCTGGTTGGCGCCGGAAGGACAGAGCTCATGAGGGCGATCATCGGCGCGGATAAGCGTAAGAGCGGAACTGTCACCCTGAACGGGAAAAAGATCGAGAACCGCTCTCCGAAGGAAGCGATGAAGAACGGCATCATGCTGGTGCCGGAGGACCGCAAGCTTCAGGGACTGCTCGGGAACCTGGATGTGGCCGGCAACATCGACATCGCGTCTTTGCTGCAGAATTCGAATGCCCTCGGAATCATCGACACGAAAAAAGAGAAGGAGATGGCGCAAAAGGGCATCCGGGAATTCGCGATCAAAACGCCTTCCATGCACAAGAAAGTTCTGGAGTTGTCGGGCGGCAATCAGCAGAAGTGCATCGTGGCAAGAGCCGTAGCGACAAACCCGAAGGTTTTGATTCTGGATGAGCCGACCAAGGGAATCGATGTCGGCGCGAAGAGTGAATTCTACGAGATGATCTGCCGGTTTGCGAAACAGGGACTTGGCGTCATCCTGATTTCATCGGAACTGCCGGAGGTCATCGGACTGAGTGACCGGATCATCGTGATGCGTTCCCTGCAGAAATCCGGAGAAATGTTAGCGTCAGAGGCAACCGAAGACAAGCTGCTCGCATTGGGTATGGAGGAATAACGCAATGAACGAGAAAAAGAAAATCACTTCAATCATCGGAGGAGACAAGATCGTTCTGATCGTCGCGATTGCTGCGGTCTTTGCCCTGTTCACCTTTATGAACAAAAACTTCATGACGGTCCAGAATATGGTCAATCTTCTGGTCGCGTCTTCTCTGGTCGGCATGGTTGCCATCGGCCATACTTATCTGATCATCGCGAAGCAAAATGACCTGTCGCCGGGTTCTCTGGCAGCGTTCTGCGGCGTGTTCTGCGCGATCCTGCTGAACAAGGGATTCCCGATCATCGCTGCGATGCTGGTCACTCTGTGTGCCGGCGCCGTGGTAGGCCTGTTCAACTCCTGGATGGTCAATCAGATCCGGATCGAAGCGTTCATCGCGACGCTGGTATCGCAGACCATCATTCGCGGCTTTGCCTACATTATCTGCGACGGAAAACCGGTCGCGATCACGAATCAGGCATTCAACAAGCTTGGCACCTTCCGGATCGCCGGCCTGCCGGTCCCGGTATGGGTCATGATCGTCTGCATCCTGATCTTCGGATTCATCCTGGCGAGAACCAGATTCGGACGCAGCGTCTATGCGATCGGCGGCAGCGCCGAGGCTGCCCGCCTGGCCGGCCTGAATCCGAAGAGAATCGTCACGACCTGCTTCATTATGATCGGCATGCTGACCGCAATGGGCGGAATGCTGTTCGCGGCCCGCATGAATGCAGGACAGCCTGCGGCGAATGTCAACCTTGAGTTTGACGCGATCACAGCGGTAATCCTGGGCGGCACCTCATTTGCGGGTGGTGTGGGTTCCATGTTTGGAACCGCGCTGGGCATCATCCTGATTCAGGCATTCAACACCGGCCTGATCATGGTCAATGTTGACTCCTTCTGGCAGTATGTTGCCAGAGGCGCACTGCTTCTGTTCGCCCTGACTTCCGACTACATCCGTGAGACCAGAAGACAGAAGGCTCTGCTGGAAGCTTCCATGAAGAATGCTTAAAGAAGGAGCACACGGATCATCATCCTGACAGGCGCAGCTTTCCGGATGGAAAGCGGGCGGAAGAACACAGAATCCCGCGCCAAAGCCGGAGGCATGCGGCTTTGGCGAGGCAGATAAAGGTAACTCAATTTCATTTGCAAGGAGGAAAAAGCAATGAAGAACAGAGCAATGAAGGTTATGGCACTTTCAATGGCATCCCTGATGGCGATGAGCATGGCTGCATTCGCGGGCGAGACCGAGGCGGAGAGCAGTTATGATTTCGCGGGCGGCACCGTATACGGCATCTACAAAGCCGGCGACCAGACCTGGTTCATCGACGAGGGCGACGCTGCGAAGGCAAAGGTCGAGGCTGACGGCGGCGAGTTCATCTATGTTGACGCGAAGATGAGCCCGGAAGAATACCTGAAGGATATCGACAACGCCATCGCGAACAACGCGGCCGGCATCGTCACCTGCATCCCGGACCAGACGCTGTCCCAGGCTGCTGTTGACAAGTGTGAGGAAGCCGGAATCCCGATCGTCGCGGCTGATGACGCTCTGGAAGTTGACGGCGAGAAGATCGCTCCGTGGGTAGGAATTGATGCTTATAACATCGGCGCTGCGAACGGTGAGTGGATTGCGAACTATGCGATCGACAACGGACTGCTCGACAAGGAAGACACCGGCCTTCTGATCATGACCATGGACACTGTTTCCAGCTGCGTACCGCGTGCAGAGGGCGAGCTTGACAAGTGGGCAGAGCTGTGCCCGGACTTCCCGGAAGACAGAATCTTCAAGGCGGATTATGACGGAACGACCGATAAGGGCAACACCGCTGCTGCGGCTGTTATCACAGCGAATCCGCAGATCACGACCTGGCTGGTAACCGGCGCGAACGAAGAGGGAACCATCGGTGCATGCCGTGCACTTGAGAGCGCAGGCCTGGACAAGGATGCATGTGTTGTCGGACTTGGCGGATACATGGCAAAGGACGAGTGGAACAATAAGGGCGCGGAAGGCACCTGCATGAAGGCAGCTGCATACTTCTCCTCCCTGCAGGTTGGCGAAGGCTCCGTTGCGGTTCTGGAGCAGATCCTGGCCGGAGAAGAGCCGGATATGGAGACTGCGGTCCCGGCAACGGTTGTCACTCCGGAGACCTACAAGGATGTCATGGGCAAGGATGCCGAGTAATTGCTGACACGAAAACATCATTCGTAAAACAGAATACTGTTTTTGTATGAATGAAAAGAGACTGCCGCCATGAGGTTTCTCTTGGCGGCAGTCTCAATCTGTCTGATCACACTTTTGTTTCTTCCGAATAGAGCTTGCTTTTGCGGTACATGGAGGGTGTCATCCCGGTGCTCTTGCGGAACGCCGAGCAGAAGGTACTCTCGGAAGCCCAGCCGGTCTGTATGGCGATATCCTTAACGGAATCCTCTGTCGTGTGAAGCAGGAACTTGGCGTTGGACAGACGTGTATTGATCAGGTACTGATGCGGCGTCACGCCGGTTTCGTGCCGGAAAACGCGCGTAAAGTAGTACGGACTGATGGCAGCGTGCCTGGACAGATCCTGCAGCGAGAGAGGATACCGGAACCGTTCGTTGATATAGGCGACTGTGGATGCGACGGCCTCCCGCACAGGAACCTGATCCCGGACTTTTGGCGCGGAAGAAAGAATGGAATTCAGGATCGACGTAATGTTGGAAGAGATTCCGGCTTCGTCTATGGGACGGGATCTTTTGAACAGCTCATAGATATTCATCAGATGCATATAGGCCGGCGAATAGTGGTCCAGATCGAACACAAAGCTGTCCCAGGCATCGATGATCCGGCGGTAGAAGGCTCTTGCGACGAGGCCGTCAAAGTGCAGCCAGTAGCAGGTCCAGCCGTCTTTGCTGAAATAACTGTGAGGACTGTAGCAGTCCAGCAGCACAAAATTACCTGCCGAGGCAGTGAACGAACGGGAGTGGTTTTTCAGATCAACCGATCCCTCCTCAACATAAAAAAGCTCATAGGAATCGAAGCTGCGTCTTTGGTTCCGGTAACCGCCGGTATAGCGGAAATGACCGGCGGAAAGCGGGTACAGGTAGACATCCCGGGCAAGTGTGCTCGGCTCATAGATAAAATAATCCGAATCAGGTGTTACGTGTTTTTCGGATGAGTGCATGGAGTGTTCTCCTTGTATGTGTATGATCCGGTATGGGGAGATCCCGCCGGAGATAAAAACATCTTTTCAGGATTGCGTAAGTTTTGATAAAGTGCGGCAATCCGCACATCATAGTTGGGAGCAAAAGGCACTGCTGATCCCAACATCATAGTATACAGGATAGCGGGGCAGATGTCATTTGCCCGGAGGATGAAACATAAACAGGCGTTTTAGAGGTGAGAATTATGAGTGAAGTGAGAATCTGGGAAGAGGATGTGATGATCCCGACCTATGAAACGGGAAAACCTGATAAGAATCCGATGTTTCTGGAAAAACGTGTGTATCAGGGTTCGAGCGGTAAACTGTATCCTTATCCGACAACGGAAGAGATCAGCTTCACCAAGACAGATAAAATATGGCACGCGGTCTGGCTGGAGAACGATTATCTGAAGGTGATGGTCCTTCCTCAGCTGGGAGCCCGTATTCAGCGCGCGCTGGACAAGACGAACAATTATGACTTTGTCTATTACAATGAGGTGATCAAGCCGGCTCTGGTTGGCCTTGCCGGGCCGTGGATCTCCGGCGGCATCGAGTTCAACTGGCCGCAGCATCACCGTCCTACCACATACATGCCGGTGGACCATGTGATTACAAAGCATGAAGACGGGAGCATGACGCTTTCGTGCAATGACATTGATCAGATGTATGGAACAAAGGGCATCGTATCCTTTACGCTGTATCCCGATAAGGCCTATATCGAGATCCGGGGGCAGCTCTACAACCGGACGAACCTGCCGCAGACCTTCCTCTGGTGGGCGAACCCGGCGGTGCCGGTCAATGACAACACCCAGTCCATATTCCCGACGGATGTGCATTTCGTGATGGATCACGGCAAAAGGGATGTCTCAAGGTTCCCGATCGCAAGGGGAATCTATTACAAGCATGATTACAGTGAGGGCGTGGATATCTCCCGCTATAAGAACATTCCGGTTCCCACCAGCTACATGGCGGAAAAGTCTTCCTATGACTTCGTTGGCGGATATGATTACGGCGTGGAGGCCGGACTTCTTCATGTGGCCGACCATCATGTTTCGCCGGGGAAGAAGCAGTGGACCTGGGGCTGCGGAGATTTCGGAAAGGCCTGGGACCGCAACCTGACGGACGAGAATGGCCCGTATATCGAGCTGATGTGCGGCGTGTTCACGGATAATCAGCCGGATTTTACCTGGCTTAAGCCGTTTGAGGAAAAAACCTTCACCCAGTATTTCATGCCATACAAGAAGGTGGGTCAGGTGAAAAATGCCACCATCGACGCGGCCGTGAATCTGGAATACCATCCATCTCAGACTTCCGCTCATGTCATTGTCTATGCGACTGCTTTCCATGAGCAGGCTCAGATTGAGCTGTATCTGAAAGGAAAGCTGGCCGGTGAGGCGAAGGTGGAGCTTTCTCCCACGAAGGTGTTTGAAGGCACATTTGAGGTGGAAGCCGGGAAGGAGACGGACCTTCGGGTTGTCGTGCGGGATGGTGAGAAGGTTCTGGTCGAATACCAGCCCATCGAGCAGGGAATCCCGGATCTGGCGCAGCCTGCCCAAAAGGCGAAGAAACCGGAGGAGATCCTGACCAATGAGGAGCTTCTGCTGACGGCGGAGCATATCGAACAGTACCGCCACGCGACCTTCCTTCCGGATCCGTATTATCTGGAAGCTTTGAAACGGGATCCGGGGGATATGCGCGTGAACAATGCGTATGGTCTGCTTCTGATGCGCCGCGGAAACTTTGAGGCAGCGACTGCGTATTTTGAAGCGTCCATCAAGCGTGCGACGATGATGACACCGAATCCTTATAACAGTGAGGCTATGTACAATCTGGGACTGTGCCTTCTGTACCTTGGACGGGAAGACGAAGCGTATGACCGCTTCTACAAGTCCTGCTGGAGCAATGAGATGCAGGAGATGGGCTTCTACTATCTTGCGGCGATTGCGATGCGCCGGAAGAACTATGCGGCAGCCCTCGAATTCGTCGAGAAGAGCCTTGTCAAGAATGCGCATCATATCAAGGCCAGAGGCCTGAAGGCATCTGCTCTCAGAAAGCTTGGGCGTGATGAGGAGGCGCTGGAAACGATCCGGCAAAGTCTCGGGATCGATCCTTTCGATTATGTGTCAAGCTTTGTCGGATATCAGATCACCGGAGACGAGAAAGCGCTGGATGAGATGAAGGAGCTCATGCGCGGGTTCCATGGAAATTATCTCGCAGGCGCAAGAGATTTTCTGGAATTCGGGCTTGCGCAGGAGGCCGCGGACCTGCTGAATCTGTTTGAGGGAGATCATCCGCTGGTGGATTACTACCTGGGATATGCGCAGAACAGACGAATGATCATGGTGACAAGGCCGCATCCGATACCGAAGACGATCTT
>CADBZI010000041.1 GCA_902799015.1 uncultured Lachnospiraceae bacterium
AGACCCCTTAGAGAGAATGAGGTAGATAGGACAGAGGTGGAAGTGCAGTAATGTATGGAGCTGACTGTTACTAATCGGTCGCAGGCTTGTCCTCACGGATTTGGTTAAGATCTTGTATTGGATCGTAAATTTTCGTATGCGGTTTTCAGGGTACTGAAAGACATCGGTTTATCCGGTGTCTTTTTTTCTTCACAAAACAGAAGCTCTACGATATACTCGTTACGTATCTGCTGACGGAACACTGAGGAATACTATGATAGCAATCTGTGATTATGATGCCGGCAATATTATGAGCGTACAGAAAGCATGCGCCTTTCTCGGATATGAATATACGCTGACCAGAGATCGTGAGACGATTCTTTCCGCGGATCATGTTATTCTTCCCGGAGTCGGTTCTTTTGGAGACGCCATGGAAAAACTCGACAGTTATGCCCTGATCGGTGTGCTGAAGGAAGTGGCGAAACGCAATATTCCGCTGCTTGGCATCTGTCTGGGACTTCAGCTTCTATTTCAGAATAGTGAAGAATCTCCCGGCGTGGACGGACTGGGACTGATGCCCGGATCGATTATAAAAATTCCGGATGAAAACGGAAAACGGAAAATCCCGCATATGGGCTGGAACAGTCTCTCGTTTCCGGTAAAAGGCCGCCTGTTTGAAGGCATTGAAGAAGGAAGTGAAGTGTATTTTGTACATAGCTATTACCTGCCTTTGACCGCAGAGGGAGCGGGAATGCAAAAACCTGAGTATCTGATTACAGCAGCTGCGGATTATGGCGTTGAAATTGGCGCAAGCATCGAGAAAGACAATGTATTCGGATGCCAGTTCCATCCTGAAAAAAGCGGCAGGCGAGGGCTGAAGATTCTGGAAAATTTCCTGAAAGTATGAGGAACCGTAATTATGCTTGCAAAACGTATTATCCCGTGTCTGGATGTTAATAATGGACGTGTTGTAAAAGGTGTCAACTTCGTAAATCTGAAGGATGCGGGAGATCCGGTTGAAATTGGCGCCGCATATGATCGGGAAGGAGCAGATGAACTGGTATTTCTCGACATCACTGCTTCCAGCGACGCAAGGGATACGGTTGTTGAGATGGTACGCCGCGTTGCCGAAACGGTTTTTATTCCATTTACGGTCGGCGGCGGAATTCGCACGGTAGATGATTTCCGAAAGATTCTGAGAGAGGGAGCGGACAAAGTTTCCGTGAATACTGCAGCGATAATGAATCCGGATCTGATCAGCGACGCTGCGGATAAATTCGGCTCGCAGTGTGTCGTGCTTGCAATTGACGCAAAGAAAAGACCGGATGGTTCCGGCTGGAATGTCTACCGCAACGGCGGCCGGATTGATATGGAGATTGACGCGGTTGAGTGGGCGATGAAGGCATGCCGGCTGGGCGCGGGCGAAATTCTTCTTACATCGATGGATTGCGATGGGACGAAAGCAGGATATGATCTTGAACTTACCAGGACAATCGCGGAAAATGTCAGCGTCCCGGTGATCGCTTCAGGCGGAGCAGGCTCGTGCAAAGACTTTCTGGATGCACTTACCGTCGGACAGGCGGATGCCGCTCTGGCAGCCTCCTTATTCCATTACAAGGAACTCTCAATCAAAGAAGTGAAGGAATATCTGTCGGATCATCAGGTTCCGGTAAGATTAACCGATTGAATACAGGAGATGTGAAATGGGAGCGATTGATAATGACTGGCTGGAGCCCCTTGCTCCGGAATTTCGGAAGCCTTACTACGCACAGCTTTACAGGAAGGTGAGTGAGGAATATACAAAGTATCAGGTGTTTCCTCCCGCAAAAGACATCCTGAATGCGTTTCATTTTACGCCTCTTCATGAAGTGAGAGTTGTTATTCTCGGACAGGATCCTTATCATGAGGAAGGGCAGGCACATGGCCTGAGCTTCTCTGTTCAGCCCGGAGTGAAGATTCCTCCTTCTTTGGAGAATATCTATCAGGAGCTGCATGATGACCTGGGATGCTATATCCCCGACAATGGCTGCCTTACAAAATGGGCGAAGCAGGGTGTGCTTCTCCTGAATTCCGTTCTGACTGTGCGGGCCCATCAGGCTTTCTCGCATGCCTCTTTCGGATGGCAGACATTCACAGATGCCGCTATAGCGGCTGTGAACCGCCAGGATCGTCCGATCGCGTTTTTGCTGTGGGGCAGAAGTGCACAGGATAAGAGCGCCATGCTGAACAATCCAAAGCATCTGATTCTGAAGAGCCCGCACCCGAGTCCTCTGTCCGCTTACAGAGGATTCTTCGGCAGCCGTCCCTTCTCCAAAGTGAATCATTTCCTCGAGATGGCAGGCGAGAAGCCGATCGACTGGCAGATCGAGAACATCGGACATGCAGAAGCGGAAAGAGAAGGATAAATATGTTCAAAGACGGCGGCAGACAGGAAAGAGAATCCAGCCATTTGACTGCTGCTGCACTTAAATAATAAGAGATTCGTGCAGGATTGCCGATTTATCAAAAAGCCGGTCAGTGCTATGATGAGTTCATGGCGGACCCGGCTTTTCTTTGTCTTTATGCCGAAACCGTTCTGCCGAACGATCTCATCAGAATTGTCCGATCATAGACGTTTCTGTCAGCCTCTCCCATCAAAACCAGCCTGTCAAAAGCTCATTTCAAAACGGATTCATTCGATCCGTCACATCAAAGCTTCACATCACACGTCATCAATCATCACATCTGAAAAGGAGGTGTCACAGACTATGAATTACAGTTGTTTTCTGGAGGAAATTACGAGAAGAGTAAAGGAAAGGCTGCCGGAGGAGTATGAGGTTACGGTGAGGCCGGTAAGAAAGAATAACGGTGTGATGCAGGATACCATTATGATTCGCAGACCTTCCACGCCGCTTTGCCCGAATATCTATGTACAGCAGATCTACAGGAGATATCTGGATGGGATGACGATGGAACAGGCAGAGGATGCGATTCTTCAGACTTACCACAATGCATCGTCGGTGCTTCAGATCGATGCAGAGGAATTGATTAACCAGGAGATTATCCGCAATCAGGTGGTTTACCGGCTGGTGAACCGGGAACGGAATCAGAGTCTGCTGGAGGAGATCCCTTATAAACCGTTTCTGGATCTTGCATTGATCTATTATGTCATTGTAGAGAACGAAGAGATGGGGACCGGAGGGATTCTGGTTCGCAATCATTTTCTGGATTATTATCATATAGGGCCGTCTGAGCTGGATGAAGCTGCTGCACGGAATACCCCGAAACTGTTTCCGGCAGATTTTATCGGAATATCAGATCTTCTGAGAGAATTTGGTGAAAAGACAGGAGCGCATTCCTATTCGGAGATTTCTCTGGAAGAAGATGCCTCCGCAACCGGGATGTATGTACTGACCAATCGGACACGTCAGTTTGGTGCATGCTATCTGGCAGATAAAGAAGTGTTGTCTGAAATAGCCGGAAAACTGAACTCGGATCTGTTTCTTCTCCCCAGTTCTGTTCATGAATGCATGGTTGTATCCGCTGACTACTGGGAGGACCCGGAAAGCCTCGCCGACATGGTAAGGGAGATCAACCGAACGCAGGTTTCCCGGGATGAGTATCTGGCGGATACTGTATACCGGTTCTGCCGGGAGGACAGAAAACTGCTGATTGCCGCATAGCGCATAAAAGGGTATAAAAAGAACGCATCTGGAGGGGGTACCGGAAACCGTTGCTCTATCCCCTGAGCTACAGATGCGTATCAACGACCTGACAATAGTACCACAATGATAACAGAATTTCAAGTAGCCGATCGGCGGCCCTATTGCATTTTTCATACCAACCTTTTATAATAAAACATAGATTTTAGGCACTTTTGATTCAGATGCAGGCTCAGAGAAGCTGTCCCGGAGGGTTGGCATGTTAGATAATTTCAGAGAGTGGCTGTCGGACAATCTGCGCTATGTTCTGCTCGGACTGGCGGTGATTCTTGTGGTGATCATAGGAATCTGTATTTTCCGCCTGATTGGGGGCTCCTCTTCGAAGAAGTCTGATTCCGGCAAGCAGACAACACCGCCTGCGGCATCCCAGGAGGAGCAGCAGAGCTCAGAAGAAACAAAGAATGTGAATCTGTCCGCACCGGCGGCAGGAGAGAGCCTGACGGAGAATGATGAGAAGCTGCTTGATCTTTCCAAGAAGTATTACAGCGCAGTTTCCTCCGAGGATGAGGCGACGCTTGCTACGATCGTCGAGCCATGGAACGATACGGTGAAGGAAGAAACCTTTGCCATGAATGAAAAGTTCAAGAGCTTTGAGAACATTACGACCTATTCCAAGGAAGGCCCTGTAGATCAGTCATGGCTTGTCTATGTTTACTGCGAGTGCAGGGTCGATGGGGTTGACACCGGTATTCCGACGCTCCTGAATCCGCTTCTTGTGATTACGACAGACAGTACGGATCTGAAGATCTCTTCTGACAGGAATGAGTATGCGGATTTCATCAACGAGTCAAATACGAGTGCGGATGTTCAGGCGCTGATCAATGAGGTCAACAAGCAGTATGAGGATCTGAAGGGTTCGAATGCCCAGGTGAAGGATTACAGCTCTGACGGAGCATCATCCTCCGGCGAAGAAGCATCTACGGAGGCACAGGGATCGAATACGCAAACCAATTACGGAACTGCCACTGCGACGGATGGCGTGAATATCCGTTCCGAGGCGAGTACGAACGGAGCTGTTCTCGGAACGCTCTATCCCGGCCAGGAAGTTAATATCGTTTCTTCTGAGGGAGAGTGGACACATATTACGTTTACGGATCCCTCTACCGGGGCTGAGATCGAAGGATATGTCTCGAGCAGCTATCTTAACATTGGCTGAGTGCGGTTTCCGGAGAATGATCTGCAGAATGAAAAGCTGCCGCAAGTCTTTGCGGCAGCTTTTATATCAATAACCAATGAGAATCAATAAGTATTTGAGTGCATGCGGGATCTGTTCCCGGCGGGAAGCAGACAGGCTGATTGCGGAAGGAAAAGTAACCGTGAACGGGATCCGGGCTGCTGTTGGCCAGGAGGTTTCTCAGTCGGATCTTGTCGAGGTTTGCGGAAAAAAGACAGAGGCTCAGACTGCTGAGGTTTATCTTGCTGTTAACAAGCCCAGAGGAGTTGTCGTCACAACGGACAGGAAATTTCAGGACCCGGTTCTGGAGGATCTTGTTCCGAAAAGTCCGCGTGTATTTGCTGTGGGGCGGCTGGATAAGGACTCGGAAGGCCTGATCCTGATGACAAACAATGGGGAAGTATCCAATCAGATCCAGAAAGCGCGCTATCATCATGAAAAAGAATATGAGGTCGAGGTGGATCATGCGCTGACGAGGACGGCTCTGGAAAGAATGGAACAGGGAGTTTTTCTCGAGGAGCTCGGAAGAAAGACCCGCCCGTGCAGGATTCATCAGACAGGTTTGAATCGCTTTACCATTGTACTGACAGAAGGAATGAACCGCCAGATTCGTCGTATGTGTGCTGCGATGGGGTATCGGGTGACTTCTCTTAGACGAATCCGTGTGATGAATATTCTGCTGGGAGACCTTCCCTCGGGAGCATACCGTCCTCTTTCCCAGGAAGAGATCCGAGTGCTCAAGTCTTTGCTTGCACACAGCTCAGGCAGCGCAGCCCACACCTCTTCAGGCGGCGGGTAAACAATCATCACGCAGAGAAAGGCAGACATGCCGGAAAGTGCATGATCAGCACTGGGTTCCTGAGAAGACTGATACGCCGGAAAGCAGGCGCGGGAGAATAGGATGACCGAAGATAAGAAGTTAGCGAGAATGAAGGAACTTGTCCGGATTCTGAATGAGGCAAGCAAAGCCTACTATACACAGAACCGGGAGATCATGAGCAACTACGAGTTTGATGCGCTGTACGATGAACTGGAAGCACTCGAGGAAGAGACAAATGTTGTGCTTGCCTTAAGTCCGACGCACCGGGTGGGATATGAAGCAGTAGATGAGCTTCCGAAGGAAACCCATGAAAAACCGATGCTTTCGCTTTCCAAGACAAAAGAGATCGAACAGCTGAGGGAATTCATCGGTACGAACAAAACACTGCTTTCCTGGAAGCTGGATGGCCTGACGGTGGTTCTGACCTATCAGGGCGGAGAATTGGTTAAGGCGGTAACCAGGGGGAACGGAAGAATCGGGGATGTGATTACCGCTAATGCCAGAACGTTTCGGAATCTTCCGCTGAAGATCCCTTTTCAGGATGAGCTGATTCTCCGGGGAGAGGCGGTCATTTCCTATCCGGATTTTGAAAGAATCAATGCTTCTCTGGGTGAGAGCGCCGCACAGTATAAGAATCCCAGGAATCTGTGCAGCGGCTCTGTCCGTCAGCTGAGCAGTGAAGTGACAGCACAGAGGAACGTCCGTTTCTATGCATTTACGCTGGTTGAGGCAGGTGATACCGACTTCCATAATTCGAGGCAGGAGCAGTTCTCCTTCCTGCAGCGGCTGGGCTTTGAGACCGTGGAATACCGCGTGTGTGACGGGAACACCCTGGATGAAGCGATCACATGGTTTGAGAAGCGGGTAAAAGACTATGAGATTCCCTCTGACGGCCTTGTGGCGCTGTACGATGATATCGCGTATGGGGAATCGCTGGGAAACACCGCAAAATCTCCCAGAAACGCAATGGCTTTTAAGTGGCAGGATGAGACGGCGCTTACTCATTTGCTGCAGATTGAGTGGAGTCCGTCCAGAACCGGCCTGATCAATCCGGTAGCAATCTTCGAGCCGGTGGAGCTGGAAGGAACCACCGTGACCAGAGCCAGTGTGCACAATGTCAGCATCCTTCGTTCTCTTAAGCTGGGAATCGGAGATGAGATCAGCGTTTATAAGGCGAATATGATCATTCCGCAGATCGCGGAGAACCTGACCTGCTCCGGTACGGCCGCGATTCCGGATCATTGTCCGGCATGCGGAGAGCGGACAACGATCCACAGCGCGATGGAGACGGAGACGCTGGTGTGTGAGAATCCTGACTGCCCTGCGAAAAAGATCCGGTCATTTACCCAGTTTGTCTCAAGAGATGCCATGAATATTGAAGGCCTGTCAGAGATGACGCTCGAGAAATTGATCGGAAGAGGGTTTGTCCATTCCTTTGCGGATCTGTTCCGCCTGAAAAGATGGCGGGAGGAGATCATGTCCATGGAGGGATTCGGAAGAAAGAGCGTGGAGAATCTGGAGGAACGGATTGAGCAGGCGCGCAATACGACACTGGAAAGAGTTCTGTTTGCACTCGGGATTCCGAATGTCGGCGTGGCAAATGCCAGGATGATCAGCAGGTTTTTCGGCGGCGACATTGCGCGTCTTCGAAGCGCCGGGGAAGAAGAGTTTGCGAGGATTGACGGTGTGGGACCGGTGATGGCTGCGTCATGTGCAGGATGGTTTGCATCGGAGAAGAATGCAGTACTTCTGGATGAGCTTCTGCAGGAGATTCGAATTGAGACTCATGAGGACAGCCAGCCTGCAGGCGGGAGCGGTGAGGGAGAGAACTCCATATCCGGCAAGACGTTCGTTGTGACGGGGGACGTGATTCATTTTTCAAACCGGCGGCAGCTGCAGCAAAGGATCGAGGCTGCGGGCGGAAAGGTAACCGGCTCTGTTTCCGGAAACACCGATTACCTGATCAACAACGATGCCGCTTCTTCCTCCAACAAGAATCAGAAGGCAAAAAAACTTGGCATTCCCATTATCAGCGAGCAGCAATTTCTGGAAATGCTCGAAGAGGCGGGACGATAAAGAACTGGCGAATCTGGAAAGAAGAAAGGCGGGCAGGAAAGATGCCGATTCGGATACAGAAAGATCTTCCGGCAAGGGAGATCCTGGACAGAGAAAATATATTTGTGATGAGTGAGGAACAGGCGAATGTGCAGGAGATTCGTCCCCTGGAGATTCTGATCCTGAATCTCATGCCGCTGAAGGAAGATACCGAACTGCAGCTTCTGCGTTCCTTGTCCAACACACCGCTTCAGCTGAATATTACTTTCATGTGTGTCAGCACCCACGAGGCAAAGAATACGACAGCAAGCCATCTTAACAAGTTCTATCTGACTTTCGACGATGTTAAGAACAATGATTATGACGGCATGATTATCACCGGAGCCCCGGTGGAGCAGATGGATTATGAGCAGGTGGATTATTGGGAAGAGCTGTGCGGCATTTTTGACTGGGCAGACGATCATGTTACTTCCACGATGCATCTGTGCTGGGGCGCACAGGCAGCGCTGTATCACCGCTATGGAATCCCGAAGAGAGAGCTGGGATATAAACTGTTTGGCCTGTACAGGACCAAGGTGATGAACCGGAAGATTCCGCTGATCAGGGGATTTGACGACACTTTCTATGCGCCGAACAGCCGGTGGACGGAGGTGCGCAAGGAAGACCTTTTGCGGTGTGATGACATTGTCATTCTGGCTGAGTCAAGGGAAGCCGGCGTGTTTTTGGCGATGTCCAGAAATGGCAGGAGAATCTATGTCATGGGGCATCCGGAATATGACAGGCAGACACTCGGAAATGAATACCGCCGTGATATCGATAAGGGGATCTCGATACAGATGCCGAAAAACTATTACCCGGATGATGACGCGGACAATGTACCGAGACTTGTCTGGAGAGCGCACGCGAATACGCTTTACACCAATTTCATCAATTACTACTGCTATCAGCTGACACCGTATTCGCTTGGAACACGAGTGTATACCTATGAAAATCTGAGATAACAAAAGCACCCCTCAAAAGGGGTGCTTTTGTCTTGGATGCTTTTCTCTTATGCGAGATATTGATGCAGCTTCATCAGCGCTTTATTGTGAACGAGCTTGCAGTTGCTGTAGCTCATGTGAAGCTTGAGCGCGATTTCTTTGAGCTGCATATTATTATAATAATGCAGGATGATCAGATCCCGCTCCCGCTGGGGCAGCTTCTTCAGAGCATCCGTCAGCTCCTGCAGCGTTTCCTCGTCCAGAATACCCTGGAACGCATCCTCTTCTACGATATCCTCGTCGCCCAGCTCGTCATAGATCTTCCGTGTCCGGAAAAAATCAATCAGAGTATTCCGGGCAATGGTATAAACCCACGTGGACACGGAAGCCTTCGTCTGATCAAAGGAAGCGAACTTCTCAAAAATCTTCGTGAAGATGGTTGCGTGAAGATCCTCCGCATCGGCTGGGTTGTTGATCCTTGGCCGGATATAGCTCATTATTTTTTTGCTGTAATTCTGATATACCTGTTCGTAGGTCAGTGCATCCATGGATCATCCTTATCGGAGCCATCCCTGTCAGAGCACCCCATCATCTCAGGAACACCGGCTGCGTTGACATACGCAAGCTCGTCCTCGCTGAGTGATACAGCCATCCGGGACTGCGTCTCCTCGATTAATGAATCTAATTGTGTATTACGTGCAAACTTCTGAAAATCAAATAATGCTCTTAAAACCTGTTGTGTCATAGTGAATCCTTTCCGGAATGCGATAAACCGGCGCCTACCAGATATTCCGTCTCCTAATACAAAAAGTTATCAGTTAAATCCTTTGAAGATTAATACGAGACAGACCGCATCCGGGGCTAAAAACCTGAAGGATTTCTGTCTTTCCTAGAATAACGCAAAAACAAAAGAATGGTCAAGAGGAAGGATACGACATTGTGGTATAATCTTATCCGAAACAAGGCAGGCGAAGCTGCCGGATCAGGCAGAGGAATGGAGACAAGGATGAATAATACAAAGATGGAAGGCGAATCAGAAGCGCAGGAAGCATTCGAAAAAACCTTTTCCAGGGGAAAGGTGATTGTGCGCACGAGCGTGATCGGCATTCTGGCAAATGTGCTGCTTGCTGCGTTCAAGGCGGTGGTCGGGCTTTTGTCCGGCTCGATCGCGATTGTTCTGGATGCGGTCAACAACATTACGGATGCGGGATCTTCTCTTGTAACGATCATCGGAACGAGGCTGGCTGCCAAGGCCCCGGACAGAAAGCATCCCTTTGGTCACGGGAGAGTAGAGTATCTGAGCGCAATGATTATTGCGATTATTATTCTGTATGCAGGTCTGGCTTCCTTCACCGAGTCCGTGCGCAATATTCTCAAGCCATCGGTGCCCGACTACAGTCCGCAGGGCCTGGTGATCGTGGCGGCTGCCGTTCTGGTAAAGATTATTCTGGGAAGATATGTCAAAAGCGTGGGGGAGAGCGTGCATTCTGATTCTCTTGTGAATTCCGGAAAGGATGCCATGCTGGACTCTGTGATTTCCGCGACTACGCTTGCCGCGGCTCTTATCTACATTACGACAGGCCTTTCGCTGGAGGCGTGGCTTGCTGCTGTGATTTCGGTTGTAATCATCAAGGCCGGAATTGACATGCTCAGAGATACGATCTCACAGCTGCTCGGAGAGAGAGCGGATGCGGAGCTTGCACGGGGAATCCGGGAAACGGTACAGACATTCCCTCAGGTGCGCGGAGTTTATGATCTGGTACTGAATAATTATGGTCCGGATACCTTCAACGGTTCGCTGCATGTTGAAGTTCCCGATACCTGCGTTGCATCCGAGCTGGATGAACTGCTTCGGGAAATTACGATTAAAGTCCTTGAAAAGCACAATGTCCTCCTGACGGCCATAGGTGTTTACTCCTATAATACGAAGCACGACCAGGCCTATCAGATGGAGACGCAGATCCGGGAAATGGTGCTGGAACATCCGGGTGTGATCCAGATGCATGGATTCTATGTGAATGAAGAGGAGAAAAGAATCCGGTTTGATGTCGTAATCAGCTTTGACGTGAAGGACCGGAAAGCGGCGTATCAGAAGATCTGCCAGGATGTAAACCGCATGTATCCGGAATACGAACTTCAGATTGCGCTGGATACCGATTTCAGTGAATCGTAACAGAAACTTGTTATTAGAACATGTGCACAAAAGCAGAGACACAATTCTGTGCAAAACAACGAATTGTATACTGACAGGTTGACAAGTTTTCCAGAAAGAGGTACTGTACAAGTAACCGATTTGTTCTAAATAGGTTAGGACAAATCATCGTTAAACATTTCATTTGAAGGAGGAAACACATGAAGAAGAAAGTCACAAGCATTATTCTGAGTGCAGCCATGGCAGCGTCAATGCTCGGCGTGAACGCTGTTCCGGCTATGGCAGAAGAGCCGATCAAGATCGGTGTCTCCATCTGGAGCTCCACGGACGTTCTCGGCTCCCAGTGCAAGCTGATCCTTGATGCAGCTGCTGAGGCGCTTGGCGTTGAAGTACAGTATGTTGACCAGGGTCATGTTTCCGAGAAGGTTACCGCTTCTGTTGACCAGCTCTGTGCAGCAGGATGCCAGGGTATTGTCATCTGCAACTCCGCAGATACAGAGATGACCTCCGCAATCGCAACCTGCAATGACAAGGGCGTATACCTTGCACAGTTCTTCCGCATCATCAGCGAAGAAGCAAACCCGGATATCTATGAACTGGCTAAGGCTTCCGATTACTATGTCGGTGCTGTCCATGAGAATGAGCCGGAGAACGGCGAGAAGCTTGTGAACATCCTCCTTGAGAAGGGCTGCAGAAACATCGGCCTCATCGGCTGGGAGCAGGGTGATGCGACATGGCTCGGCAGATGGGAAGGATATCAGGCCGGAGTTGACAAGTGGAACGAAGCAAACCCGGATGATCAGGCTGTTCTGTCTGAACCGCAGTATGCAGGAACCACCTCTGAGGGCGGCGCGAAGGCTGCGGATGCTCTGATGAGCGCGGATCCGGATCTGGATGCTCTGATTCCGGCAGGCGGCGGCGGAGAGCCTCTGCAGGGCGCGATCAGTGCTGTTGAGAAGGCTGGAAAGACTGGTGAGATCGCGATCGTTTCCACCGACTTCCTTCCGGACCTTGGCGAGAGACTTGAGAACGGATCCATGGCTGGTGAGTCCGGCGGACATTACTGCGACCCGCTGTTTGCCTTCATGATGGTCTACAACGCAATCAAGGGCAACTACACCGAGTTCGGCGGCAAGTTCAACGAGATCCTGTTCCCGTATCTGTATGTTGCTTCTCCGGAAGACTATGCGGATTATGAGAAGTACTTCGTTGATCAGCTTCCTTACACCCAGGATGAGCTGAAGGCTATGGCTGATCTGAGCTTTGACGAGCTTTCCGAGGCAGCAGCGAAGCTGTCCATCGAGGACGCTGCTGAGCGAGCAGGAGCGTAAGTTCGGAAAAACAGTCAGATCTGTGCGGTTCGCGCACACTGAGTGAATGTCAAGGGCCGGTATCGTTTCGGCGATACCGGCCCTTTCTGATAACAGCCTTTATGGAATACAGAATAAAAAGAGGTATATGAAATGGGTTCTTCTGAAAGTCTTTCGGCTAAGAACAAACTGTCCGGAAGGACCGCAGGTTTTCTGGTCCTGTTCCTTCTGGTAATTGTATCTTGGGCAGTGTTCAAGATTATCACACCTTCAAACTTTGGTGCTCCAAAGAATCTGCTCAGCTATTTTGAGGCATCTCTGATGGTTTCAGCCGGTGCTGTCGGATTCTATTTTGTCATGGTAATGGGGATGTTCGACTTTTCGATCGGTGCGAACATCATGCTTTCCTCGATCGTCGGCACAGTCGTCGCCTCCAGGTTTGGCCTTGGATACTTCGGACTGATCGGCGGATGCGTCCTGACAGGCGCGATCGTAGGACTGTTGAATGGTTTCTTCTATGTCAAGCTGCATATTCCGTCCATGATTGTCACGACCGGTCTTGCGTTGATCTATGAGGCAATCGCAAGCTATATCGCAGGCGGCCAGTCTGCAACCCTTCCGGCTGACCTCAGGGCGTTTGGTTCCATGCCGGGCAACCTGATCCTGGCAGTGATTGCATTTTTGATTGCGTACCTGCTTCTGAACTATACCCGAATCGGAACCTATACTTACGCGATCGGCTCTGATGAGTTCGTAGCCAAGAACATGGGTATTAACGTCAACAAGTACAAGGTGATTGCGTTTATCATATCAGGCGCATTCTTCGGAATTGAAGCTGTTCTTACCATCAGCTACGGTTCCTCGATGGTTGCTGAGACAGGCATGCTCTCCATGAGCCGTAATTTCTATCCGACCATGGGCTGCTTCCTCGGACTTGCGATGAAGAAGAATGGAATTCCGATTCCCGCGATCATCATCGGTGAGTTTTTCCTGCAGATCATCTATTACGGATTCGTCGCACTCGGCGCGCCGACCGCTGTCAATGATGTTATCTCCGGTCTGGCGCTTCTGATTATCGTTACGCTGACGACGAAGACCAGAAAAGGCGACATCGTCAAATAATACAAAGGAGGAAAAGAGTAATGAGCGAAGTAAGATTACAGGTTCAGAACCTCTGCAAATCCTTCGGTATTACCAAGGCGGTGCAGAATGTTTCATTTAATGTCAACAAGGGCGAGGTTCATGCCCTGATCGGTGAGAACGGATCCGGAAAGTCCACTCTGACCAATATGCTGACGGGAATCTACACGATCGACAGCGGCCACTTTATTCTGGACGGCAAGGAGATCCACCCGAAGAATCAGGTTGAAGCGAACAACGAAGGCGTTTCCATCATCGTACAGGAGCTGGGCACGCTGTCCGGACTGACCGTCGCCGAGAACATTTTCCTCGGACACGAGGAGCGGTTTGTGAAGTACGGCATCAAGAATACCCGCGCGATGAACAAGGAAGCGCAGCAGCTTCTGAACAAATACGGGTTCAACCGCATCCGCGCAGGAGCGATGGTGGACGAGTACAACTTTGAAGACAGAAAGCTGGTGGAGATCGTTAAGGCGACTTATTTCACACCGAAGATTGTCGTCATCGACGAGACGACGACAGCACTTTCCCAGGAAGGCCGTGAAGAGCTGTACAAGCACATGAACCGGATCCGGGAAGAGGGCAATACGGTTATCTTTATCTCGCATGACCTTCCTGAGGTTCTGAGAATGTCTGATACGATCACCATTCTGCGTGACGGCGTATACATTGATACAGTTAAGAGCGCGGACGTTACGGAGGATGATCTGAAGAGACTGATGGTCGGCCGTGAGGTGACCGGCGATTATTACCGTTCGGACTATGGCGAGAAGGTGTCCGATGAGGTTGTCTTCTCTGTTCGCAATGTCAGTGTACCAGGACAGATCAGCGATATCTCCTTTGACCTTCATAAGGGTGAGATTCTGGGCTTCGGCGGATTGTCCGAGTCCGGCATGCATGAGATCGGGAAAGCCTGCTTCGGTGCTTCCTTTGACCGCAGCGGTTCTGTGACACTGGCAGACGGAACCTCGATTGACTCGATCCCGAAGGCGATCAAACACAGCATCGCTTATACCTCCAAGGACCGTGACAACGAATCCGTTGTCATGAACCAGAGTATTGGCGACAACATCTGCCTTCCTTCCCTGGATGATCTCAGATCCGTGCTGTTCTTCCTGAGCAAGTCGAAGATGAAACAGTTCGCGAACGAGCATGCAGCGGAAATGTCCGTCAAGATGGTGAATACGAACCAGTTCGTATCCGATCTTTCCGGCGGAAACAAGCAGAAGGTTGTCCTGGCACGCTGGATCGGAAAGGATTCCGATATTCTGGTGCTTGACAGCCCGACCCGTGGAATTGACATTAAGGTAAAGCAGGACATCTATCAGCTGATGGACCGCATGCGCAAGCAGGGAAAGTCCATCATCATGATTTCCGAGGAATTGATGGAACTGATCGGAATGTGCGATCGCATCTATATCATGAAGGACGGAAAGATCAACGGCGAACTGCACCGTGATCCGGACCTTGATGAGAACGCGCTGATTGCGCAGATGGTCTAAGGAGGGGAAGAGTAATGGCTGAACAAAAAAGTAACGCGGCAGTCTCAAAGGATGAAGCACTTAAGAGACAGTCTAACATCTCTCTGATCCGCTCGCTTCTTCCGATCATCGGACTGGTAGTTGTCTTTATTATCTTTAATATCCTGACAAAGGGCGGGATGCTGCAGAACCTTTCCATGGTTATGACACAGATCTATGTCACCATGATTGCGGCGACAGGCGTCTTCTTTATCATGACAATGGGCGGCCTTGATTTCTCGCAGGGTTCGATTCTGGGTATGGCTTCGATCGTCGTCTGCATGGTTTCCAAGGTAGCGCCTGTACCGGTCGCTGTCCTGGCCGGAATCGCGACAGGAGCCGGCATCGGAGCAATCAACGGATTCTTCTATGTCAACCGGAAGATCAAGTCCTTCATCGTTACAATCTGTACCATGTTCCTGTTCCGCGGCATCATCAAGTATCTGACTTCGGGTGCTCCGGTCGGAGCAAATGCAACGATGATTCTGCTGAACAAGGACCAGCTGAAGCTGACCTGCACGCTGGTTGTGGTTGTGATTGGTTTCGTGGCATTCCATTTCACGAAGTTTGGGATTCATCTGCGTGCAATCGGTGCCGGTGAGAAGGCTGCCAAGTTCGCAGGTATTCATACCGACAGAATGAAGTTCCTGATCTATGTACTGGCAGGAGCAATCACGGGTTTCGCTGCATTTATCAATGTTATTAAGGTCGGATCGGTTACTGCTTCCGGCGGAAACCAGCTGGAAACACAGATTCTGATCGCCCTGGTTCTGGGCGGAATGCCGATTTCCGGCGGTGCCAAGGCCAGATTCATGAATGTCATCGTCGGATCGCTTCTGTATATTGTTCTGACATCAGGACTGATCATGATGGGTCTTACGACGCAGGCGATGCAGCTGATTCAGGGTGTTGTATTCCTGGTATTTGTTGCAATCTTCGCGGACAGAGAATCGCTGAAGGTAATCAAATGATTCACCCGCCGGGGCAGAATTGAATTCTGCCCTGGCTTTCACTGCGCCCGGGCACGCGGCAGCTTTTACTGCGTGCCTTTCCCTGGCGCTTATGGGATCCGGCGAAGGGTTTCAGAGCTTCGCCGCGGGTAAGAGCTTACGACAATGACGCTTCAGAAGGGAGCTGGAAACAGATGATGGAAAGGGAACCGAAATACCAGACAATCATAAGCTGGGTACAGAATATGATCCGATCCGGAGATCTGAAAGAGGGAGACAGGCTCCCTTCTGAAAATGCGCTGTGCAGACAGTTTCAGTTAAGCAGGCAGACAGTCCGGCATGCGCTGGAGATTCTGGAAGCACAGCATGTGGTCGTGAAGATACAGGGAAGCGGAACTTACGTCGGGGACGGCGAAAAAAACCGCGAGCGGCCAAGCTATAAAAATATCGCGGTCATCAGTACCTATTTCGACTATTATATTTTTCCGCCGACTCTGCACGGGATTGAAAATGTTCTGTCAAAGGCGGGATATTCCACAAGACTTGCTTTCACAAATGACAGTGTGCATCATGAGAAGACGATTCTGAAAACAATTCTCGAAAGAGATGATGTGGACGGGATTATTGTGGAGCCGGCAAAAAGCGCGATGCCGAATCCGAATCTGGACCTCTACCGGCAGCTTCGCTCACGCAATATTCCGATTCTCTTCTTCAACGCATCTTATCCGGAACCGGGAATGCCCTGCGTACGCATTGATGACGTTCTGATTGCGGAAAAGGCGACCGACCTTCTGATCGAAGCAGGCCATACGAAGATCGCAGCGATTCTGAATGCGGAGGATGGACAGGGACATCTGAGGTATACCGGCTATCTGAAATCGATGTGGAAGCATCATCTGAAGACAGATGCAAGGCGCACGATTCTTTTAGATTCAGATATGATCGGGAATCTGAAGACCATCGAGGATTATGTCTTAAGCTGTCTGGAAGGTGTGACAGGGGTCCTGTGCTATAACGATGAACTTGCCTCTCAGCTTCTGGACCTGCTGGAAGAAAAAGGAGTGAAGGTTCCGGAGGATCTGTCGATCGTCGGCATCGATGACGCCAACATCGCACAGATCAGGGATCTGTCCTCCTTCCCTCATCCGAAGGAGGAGCTGGGCCGGAAGGCTGCCGAGAATCTGCTTCATATGATAGAGGATCCTTCTTTTGACGGAAATTATCTCTTCGACGCACAGCCGGTTCTGAGAGGATCTGTAAAGCAGCTGGAAGGCTATGAATCGGAGCAGCAGAAGGTAATATGATTCCTTTTATTGATTTGCATTGTGACACCTTGACCCAGGCTAATTTTCATTTTCAGAATGATCTTTTCCGCCTCCCGGCCGAGCAGCTGGATGTGAAGAAGCTGCTTGCGGGAGGCGCCTGCGTTCAGTTCTTCGCCATTTGCCTGCCCAGGATCACGACTGTGAAGCGGCTTGGAAGACTGTACGAAGGGGACTGGAAGCACATACGAAGGCTGGCGGGAATCCTTCACCATACCTGTGCGCTTCATGAAGATTCCATTGCGCTGTGTGAGAGCGCGGCAGATCTGGAGAAGAACAGATCCTTGGGCAAGATCAGTGCAGTCCTGACGATAGAGGATGGCAGACAGATCGACGGTGACGTAAGGCGTCTTGTACGCTGTCATGCACTTGGCGTACGTCTGATCACACTGACGTGGAACTATCCGAATTGCTTCGGCTGGCCGAATTCTCCCGGCGGAAAGAATCCTTCGGAAGAAGAGCGGATGAAAGGATTGACGGAATTCGGGAAAGAAGCAATCTGGAAAATGAACCGGCTCGGAATTCTGATTGATGTGAGCCACCTGTCGGACGGAGGCTTTTTCGACGTGGCAAGGCTGTCCCAAAAACCATTTGTCGCCAGCCATTCAAATTGTAGGGCGATCTGCCCGCATCCCAGAAATCTTTCCGATGAGATGATCCGTACCATCGCTTTAAAAGGAGGAATTGTCGGACTGAACCAGCATCCGCCTTTTCTCAGAGCCGGTGCGAAAAAAAGTACGGTGGAGGATCTGATCGCACATCTGGACCACCTGCGTGATATCGGCGGGATTGATTGCGTGGCACTGGGGTCTGACTTTGACGGCTGCGGCAGGAATGTACGGATGTGCATGAAGGGACCGCAGCAGTATCCGATGCTCGCAAAGCGTATGATGGAGAATGGCTTTACGCGGGAGGAGACGGAGAAGATCTTTTACCGGAATGCGGAGCGTGTGATGCGCGAAGCAATGGGCTGAGAGAAATAGAGTAAATACAGTCGGGCGGATCAGGATCCTTCAAGACTTGAAACTTTGTGTGCCGTCAACAAAGCGGCGGAATGGAGAGGAATATGTCAGGACGTGTATATGGAGTTGGCGTGGGACCGGGCGATCCGGAGTTGATGACGCTGAAGGCTGTCCGCATTCTGAAAGCGGCGGATGTGGTGATCTGCGCGGGCAAGAGCCCGGAGGAGAGTGCTGCATACCGGATTGCGTCCCAGGCTGTTCCGGAAATCAAAAAGAAGGAGACGATTTCCATACATGTTCCCATGACCTATGACCGCGAGATGCAGGAGGCGGAGCATAGAAAAACCGCAGACAGAATCAGCCGGTTCCTGGACCAGGGGAAGATGGTTGCATGTCTGGTTCTGGGAGATCCTTCAATCTACAGCAGCTATTGTTATTATCAGCAGATCCTGATTCAAAAAGGATATCAGGCAGAAATGATCAGCGGTGTTCCATCCTTCTGTGCTGTGGCTGCAAAACTCAATATCCCACTGATTGAATGGCAGGAACAGATGCACATCATTCCGGCGGCACACCAGGAAGATCTGAGTGCTTACGCTTCCGGAACCAATGTCTATATGAAGACCGGAAGGCGGCTGAAGGAGCTGAAGGAGCATCTTCAAAAGGATGATACAGACGTCTATATGGTAGAAAACTGCGGTATGGAAGGGGAGCGGGTATGTCTCGGGACCAACCAGCTTCCTGATCTGTCCAGATATTATGTAACGGTGGTTGTGAAAAACAAGTAGTGGTCTTTCTGACATGGTCGTTGTATAATGATTCGCGGTGCGCTCCTGCGAGGCAGAGGCGGGCACCGGAGAGGTCTGGTGAGCGGCGCCTTTTGCGCTGCTGATTCCGGCGAATGAAGCCGGGGATGAAACCGATATAATACCTCATGGGGGAATTATGAGTTTTTTTGATCTGCTGACCCTTTTCGGCGGTCTGGCAATGTTTCTTTATGGGATGCGTCTGATGGGAGACGGTCTCAAGGAAAGTTCATCCGGCGCCTTAAAGGTGGCAATGGAACATGTCACAAACAATTCTTTCAAGGCATTTTTGCTTGGATTCGGTGTTACGGCACTGATTCAGTCATCAACGGCGACAATCGTCATCACTTCCGGCCTGATTGGCGCGGGGATTCTTTCGCTTCATCAGTCACTGGGTATCATTGTCGGGGCGAATGTCGGCACAACCGTTACCGGTCAGATTATCCGTCTTCTCGACATGGACGCTTCCGGAGGATCGTGGCTTCAGATCTTTAAGCCCTCCTCCCTTGCGCCGATTGCTTTAATTCTCGGCATTCTCATTGTCATGGGAGGCAGGTTCAGGAATTCTCATGCAATCGGCAACATTGCGATCGGGTTTGGCGTTCTGTTCTCCGGCCTTTTAAACATGACAGATGCCGTGAGCAATCTCACGCAGTCGGGGATCTTTGAGAAACTCCTGTCCGGACTCGGAGGCAATCCGGTTCTTGGCTATGCTGTCGGCGCAGCGGTTGCCTTTGTGCTGCAGAGTTCGAGCGCGACGATCGGTATCCTGCAGGCATTTTCCGCTTCGGGATTTCTGACCTTCAAGGCAGTGTATCCTGTGATCGTCGGAATCTACCTGGGAGACTGTGTTACGACGGCGATTGTGTGTTCGATCGGCGCGAAAGAGGACGCGAAGCGGGTCGGGATTATCCATATTCTGTTCAACCTGAGCAAGACTGTCCTGGTATTTGCAGTCGTAGCCGTTGTTCATCAGTTTGGTGTTCTGGATACGATCTGGGATCAGACAGTGAATTCCGGTGTGATTGCGAATACGAACACAATCTTTAACCTCGGCAGCGCCGTGCTGCTCTTTCCGCTGCTCAACACATATGAGAAGCTGAGCCGCAGGATTGTGAAGGACGCTCCGGTTCCCGAGAATAAGTACAAAGAAAAGCTGGATGGATTGAATCCCGCTTTCTTCGCGACGCCTGCTCTCGCGCTGAAGAGCTGCTATGATCTGCTGGTTACACAGTTTGAGGCAGCACGCAGCAATGTCTCTCTGGCCATTACCCAGTTAAAGAGCTATGACGAAAAAAGAGCTCAGGGGGTGGATGAGGAGGAGGAAAATATCGATCTTCTGACTGACCGGGCAAGCCAGTATATTGTCCAGCTGCTGCCGCATCTGAGCCAGAAAGACCATATATCAACTCTGGATCAGTACTACAGAGTTGTCACGGAGTTTGAGCGAATCGGTGATGAGGCTGCCCGCATCAATAAAGTCGGGAAGGAACTATCCGAACGGAAACTGGAATTCTCCGAGGTTGCACAGAAAGAACTGGAATCCCTGTTTGCGCTTGTATCGCACATCCTGGACTGTACGGATCGTGCATTTCGGAGCAGGGATCTTAACGCTGCGTACCGGATCGAGCCTCTGGAGGAGGTTGCGGATGAAATGGTCTCTACCCTGAAGGTAAACCATCTGAACCGCATGGGAAATGGCAAGTGCACGCTGTATGCGGATGCCAATTTCATGAATCTCCTTTCAGCCAGCGATCACATCGCCAGCGCATGCGCAAACATCGGCCAGGCAACGATCATTCGATTCAGACCTGAGCTGGCGGCAACAGAACATAACTACTTTGAATCCCTGAGAGCCGGCGGGGATGAGGCTTACAATAAGATATACACGGAGGCGCATGACGAATACTTCGGAAAGCTTCAGCCGGAACCATCACCAGAGAATTAACCGAATAATGCCTGCGCTCGCTTGGAGCGCAGGCTTTGGAAGGGTTGGCATGAAGAATTACATGGTGTGTTTTATCTGATAAATGCGCTGTTTACCCAGCCCCAGTTTCCGTTGAAGCAAACATAGGTGTAGCGGCAGGGAACACCGTTCAGGCCGGTTCCGCTGGTGGTTGCGCCGTAGGTGTATACCTGATAGCCCGGCCACAGCTGAGCGATCTCATGATACTGATCCCAGACCGGCTGCGGTCTCAGAGCAAGATATCCGCCGTTGCAGCTGCCGACTGTCATATAGTATCCGGATGCGCCTCTTCCGCCGTCCACATCATCAAGTTCCTGTCCGTCAACGATAATCTTCTTCTCGTCTGCCATGATTTATTCTCCTTTTAGAAAGTCCGGGTGCGTTTGCATCGGGATTGCTTTTTTCTGCCGGAATCTTTTTCCCGGTC
>CADBZI010000042.1:0-3781 GCA_902799015.1 uncultured Lachnospiraceae bacterium
CTTTTCTCCCGATGATGAATAGCTTTTCATTAGAAGTCCTCCTGTGTTGTAACTCCGAATTTCTTACATAGACATTTGTCTTAATTCAAATTATCCGTTGGGGTCCGTGAAAATCATGGACGTATTGCAGAGCAGGCCATTCGGCTGGACGAAGTAGAAGGACTTGCCTGCGCCGGAACCGCCGATGACGACGACATTGTTGTTCAGTCCCGTCCGATGCGTGTCCAGGCTCACCCGGACATGCTGGGACAGAATCTTGTTCATGGAATCATCCGGGTCCGCCAGTTCTTCATTTACCTCACCGATATCCGCAAACCGGGCTGTCCCGAATTCCTTGCCGGGCATGAAATTGCCGTCATGTCCGGCTGCCTTCAGGAACAGGGCGAACCAGATCAGCAGGCTTGCCGCGATGGTTTTGATCGTCCAGTCCGATACTGCGAAAGGAAATGGATGAAGCAAAACGTCCAGGACGCCGTCTGAGAGGTTGTCCAGCGTCACATGCCGGACCGGGAAGAGACCGATGCAGTAGCCGAGATAGACGAAGAAAGGCAGGAGAATGAGGAAGAAGGTCCGGTCGGCCTTCTTCCTGCTGTTTTCATGTTCCGAAGCATCCATTTGCACCCGCCTCCTTTCCTCAAAGTGTCTTCTTCGGGGCCGCCTTCGGGACTGCAGCCTTGGGGACCGTCTCCTTCGGCATGTCCGGAACCTTGGAAGGTGCCTTCTGATGAGGAGCGTCGAGGGACTGCGCGGCTTTGCTCATCTCCTGTCCGGTCTTCTGCAGCACTCCCTTCGTGACCCAGAGGATTGCCTTTTTCCCGGACAGCTTCTGGAAGCTGCGGGTCTTCCGCTGCACGGTCGTATAGGTACTGCTCTTGAAGAGTACAGCGCCATGCTTTTCGGAAGGTCCGTACTTGGCCTGGTTCTCCGCCACCAGGGCATCCCCAACCGGAATAAAGATGGAGTTGTCCCTGTCCAGCTCAAACTCGAAGAATCGTCCGTTTCTGGAAATGGGCTCCCCCGGAAGGAAGACGTAATCGGCGGATCTTCCCTCCGCGTCCAGTTCCCTCATGCGAATCCGCGGGTCACGGAAGGTCTCCTCCAGACGCTGCTTCTGGATGTCAGGCGTGTCCGCAGGGTCCTTTCTGACCGCCGGATCCGGCTCCGGTTTCATCTCTCTCTCTTCTTTCCCTTCTTTCGCTTCTTTCTTTTCCGGTTCTTTTTCCGCCTTCCCCATCTCAGGTTCCGGCTGCGTCTTCACGCCTTCCTTTGCGCTCTCACGCATCCTGCGTAGCTCTTCATTTTCCTTCCCGTCCGGTCCGATGCCGGTGTGAAGATACTCCGCCTCACTGATCGGACCGAACCGGATATTCTTGTACTTGCTGTTCGCGTGGTCCAGAAGGACAGCCCGCATCTTGGCGACGTCGTCCGATCCGATCGCGTACTGAGTCCTTCCGTCCCCGCCGCAGAGATCCGGCAGCCTGGCGAAGAGGACGCCGTGGTCCTCCATGTTCTTCTCGATCGCCTCAAGGATTGCCGGATCCTCCGTTCCGGCATTCAGAAAGACCAGGTCCGGTCCCTTCATCTTGATCAGCTTCTTGTATTTCACCGACCCGGCCCAGTTGCTGTAGTAAAGCGCCTGTGTCAGCTGCAGCATTTTCAGCAGAAGAAGGTAAGATCCTTTGGCGAGAAGGTATCCGCCCCTCGCCGCCGCGATCACGAGCTGTACTGCATCTCCTGCTTCCGCCATCAGATACTCCTTCCCCGCTCCTTCTTCGGAGCGCTCTGTGCCGGCTGATACGAGGCTGCAGGTTCCGGATCATCCCACGGGAGCCGTGGCATTTCCTGATCCGGTGCGTTCTGGTCTGGTGCACTCTGCCCCGGACGGCTCTGCCCCGGCTGGCCCTGCGTCTGCCCGCCTTCCCGCGGGCTTCCCTGTCCCGGTACACTGCGCGTCTGGTCGTATTCCAGTTTCTTCTGCTGGTATTCCTTAAGAACTGCTTCCGACAAGGCGCGGTACATGCTACCGTGTGCCGGGCCTGCCAGTGTCTGAAAGCCGCTGTCGGAATGGACGAAGGGAAATACGCAGGAAAGCTTCCCGTCCTTCTCCTGGATGCGGATGTTCTCGAGCTGGATGGCATCCGCATAGGTGACCGAAGCATAGCCTCTGGTGTTATCCATCTCGTAGATTCGCACCTCCGCGACGATATCCTGCGGCTTGAAGGCCCTTTTGATCTCCTTCAGGGAAGCCTCCTTCACCGCGGCGATCACCTTTGCTTTCAGGTCGGCATCCTTGAAGATGACGACCGGCTCCCACTTGTCTCCTCTCTGCTTCTGCGGAAATGAAACGAAGTTGAGCACCTTTCCGTCTTTTTCTGTCTGGACCAGACGGACGTTGTGAAGCACGATGTTCTGGTCCAGATATACGTCTCCCATTGCAAGGACATTCTTGCTGTCCACCACATGCATCTCCGCGCGAACCTCGATATTCGTTCCCTGTGCCATAACGATTATTCCTCCTCTTTCTGTTTCACCGGTTCTTCTGTCCCGGGCTTATCCGAAGAAGAGGACGGCTTTCCGCCGCCCTCCTTTCCGGAAATGGATCTTCCCTCTGTCTTCTCCCCTGCGTTTTCAGCCAATTTCCCTTCAGAGATTCCTTCCGTCTTCCCTTCGCCCTTTTCTTCTTTCCGGGCGAAGGTCCTGAGCTTGTCCGTCCTTACGGCTTTCGTCAGGTCTGGCGGGGTGATGTCGTAGTAATAGTTCTCACCGACCGCTTCCAGAAGAAAGGTGTCGATCACGGGACCGGCTTCCTTCATCCAGGCCCTTTTGTCGGCGTCCCTTTTCTGCTGGATCTCCTTCATCTTTTCAAGGCGCTGACTGGTCTGCTTTTCGATGACGGAGTCGATCCGGCCCAGCTGCTCATAGAGCCTTTCGAGTTTCTTGTCCATCGGCATGTGCTCCTTTCATCAGATCGAAAGGCGGGTCCTTCTCGGCCTCGGCATCTCTCCCTGAAGCATGGCCGGGTGGCTTCCCTCGGAAGGATCCTTCTCGGCAAGCGCCGGGATCGGCGTACTGCAGGTCAGCTTCTTCGTCCTGGAGTCAAACTTGTGGACGAACTCGGAAAGACGGTCGGCCGGATCGACGCAGGTCTCGTTGACCTCGTGGATCATATGGTTCAGTTCCTCTTCCCTCGCCCCGTTTCTCGCCGGGACGGCAAGAAGCTCATGGACGGAGGAAGGGATAATGTAGAGATCGCCGACCCGCTCTGAAAGTTCGGCAAGCTTCTCCTGCACATCCGGATAAAAGATCGTGCAGGCCCCCTTCACCCTGTCCTGAGTGGTGATGACCCCGAGGAACTGGTCCGGGTCTTCCGGATTCCAGGTCTCTCCCGAAGGTTCATCCTCACGCAGCTCGGCAAGAAGATCTTCCATGGACGAGAGTTCCGCCGGGCGGACCTTCATGCTGTTGCTGATTGCAGTCTCGAACATTTCATTCTCCGGAACATTCCATCTGGCAGAAAGGCTGCTGCTGACCAAGATGGTCCCGGTCCCGCCTGCATCGATCCTGCATACACAGGCAATGTCCCCGCTGATGCGGTGAGGGATATCCGGAAGGCGGTCCCTGTTCTGCGACACACCCATAGCATCGATGATGAGATGGTCCTTCACCGCGTCCCAGGAGTCGATCCGGTTCATATAATCCGGGATGATGGGGATGTCCTTGAGGGCACCCGCCGTCTCATCAGCGATCCGGCTCATGACCTCACCTTCCGGCATGCCGGCCT
>CADBZI010000042.1:3857-20297 GCA_902799015.1 uncultured Lachnospiraceae bacterium
AGGTCCTGGGGGAGATACTCGCCGATATTCCTCTCGACATCCTTGCAGAATCCTTCAAAGTCTCTCATTTGCGTCCTCCTTTGCATGAAAAAAGCCGCGCCATAATCGGCACAGCCATCAGTAAGTACACTCTTATAAAATGAATCTCCGGCAGTTATTTCATCGTCCGAAGTAGCCTCGCCTCATGCGGCAGCCCCTCCCGCCGGAGCAGCTTTACCACCCATAGCAGCTTTCCTCGTCGGAGCTGCTTTGCTTTCTGAGGCAGTGCTTCCATCGGATACCGGCCCGTCTTCCGGGTCAGATCCACCTTTCCCGGAATTCTCTTTCTGTGAAGCGAACCCGACAAACTCAGCCTCCTTGAAACAGTCCTGATCCGGCTGGATGAAATCAGCGGTCACGTCCGTCAGCACCGCGCCTTTCATGCGGACTCCCCACATGCCCGATCCGGAGAGATCGATCCCGTCTGCGTAGATCTTCTTCATGCAGGCGTTCTTCAGCCAGGCGGCTCTCATCATGGCGACATGAAAATATGCCCCGGTGAAGTCACAGTTCTCGAAGTTGTTGATCCCGTCCTCTGTCTTATCCATCAGGGTCGCGTCAAAGATTGCACCGATGAAAAAACTGCCAGTAAAATCACAGTGACGGAACTCTGTCGCCATGAAGGAACAGTTCCGGAGGGAAGTTCCCTTGACCGAGCAGTGGATGATGGTCGCACAGTCAAGGATGGAGGCGGCGAGATTCATCGTGTCCATGTTGCAGATGTCAATGTAGGCTCCGCTGATCAGGGAACCGGAAATGTCCGCTCCCTTCATGCTGCATCTGCAGATGCGGACATCCCGCATATCACAGTTCTTCAGTTTCGCTTCGGACATGTTACAGCAGACAAATGTCGCACCTCTGAGTTTGCTTCCGGAGAGGTCGATCCCGGTAAGGTCGATCCCAAACAGGTTTGTGTCGGAAAGGTCCAGCCCTGGATTCTCCTCCTGGTGCGGACAATTTCTGATCTCTCCCATGATGTGTTCCAGCTGGCTGCGGCTCGAGATTTCTTTTCTTCTTTCAGGTATCATGCGCGCTCCTCCTCTTTTCTCTGTGCGTCCACATCGGACGGATCCTTGAACACCACCAGATAAGCCAGAAGCCTCTCCGCTGACTGATCCGGATCAAGATCTGCTTCGATATCAAGCAGATACACCGCTTCTTTTCCTTCGTAATCTTTCATGTAAGTCTCCCTTCTCCCCGCACCGGGGACGTGTATTTCTCATGTCAGTTTCTGATCATGCCAGCTTTTTATCTCGTCATCAGATAGGTCAGGCAGACCCTCATCGCCGGAGCCTTCATGGCCGGGTCGCACAGGATCTTCAGCTTTTTCCATTCAAGACCTTCAGCAACAGCTTCCCGGATGATAGCCAGCTGCTCTTCACTGAATGACCCGTCTGCTGTCATCTTCCGAACCCGGCGGCGGTTGATCCTCTGCCGGATGGGATAAGCAGAATCTCCGTCCGGATGTCCCCGGATGTCATAAAGTCTGCCTGTCCCGAAGATTCTGCTGAGAACTTCGGAAGCCGTCTGCTGAATGGCCAGCTGTTTTTTCAGTTCAGAATTCTCGTGAGCCAGGTTTTGGATCTGAAGGTCTTTCTCCGCACCTTCCTTCCGCATCTGATCCATCTCCGCTGAGAACCATTCGAGAAGCTTCTGTCTCTCCTGCCTTTCCTGGTCCATCTGCTGCGCCATGGCTTTCCAGATTGCCTCGGCAGTCTCCGGACTGATTCGATCGGACCGGGGCGGTCTCGGAGCCGGAGAAGGAACCGCCTCACCATCAGTGTCTTCAGTTGCCTTAGCACTCAGGTTCTGAACTGCTCCTGCCTGATTTTTCAGGATAAGGTCGAGCGCGGATTCTATCTCTCCCATTTGATCGCCTCCCATACAACATGACTGTTAGCGGCAGTACATTTTGGGTGTAAAAAAAGAGACCGGTGTGCCCGATCTCTTGAAATGTCATCCTATTCGATTACTTTTGTTATTTCCTGTTACGAACCCTGGTGATAATTTCTTTTACCAGAAAAGCCACAGCCATCCCGATTGCACAGATGCCTCCCATTGCCGGACCATTCGAAGAACCGATGTACCTGCTGCCGTCCAGATGAAGATGATAGATATTCAAGCCAAGAAGGTATACCTCATGATCTGCTCCTCCTTGTGCGTATGCATTCGAATACCCGAAATAGATGGCAACTGCCATCACCGCCATTGCTGCGCCAAACCCAATCGCCAGAGCAATCGCAATCCTGATACTTTTCTTCATCTATTCTGCCCTCCGGAATTACTGATGAAACCTGCTGCAAACCTTCCGATGTCTGCAGACCGCACAATGGCTTTTGTCCGGATCCTTTTTATGCCGGCAGTAAAGCATATAGTGCGCAATGTGAAAAATAAAAATCCCTGCTGCAGCAATGGCTGCAATCAAAATCATTTTCTCTCTGGATCTCATTTTCAACTATTTGCCTCATCTACTTTTTTCTATTCGTTGCTGAGAACAGTCAGAAGATGCCGATGCAGTTGTTATTGCAAACCGGGAGTCATCCAATGTATTTCTCGTATCCCAGATGCGCTTTCCAGACACTGATGTACTCGTCCACGTAAGAATGCATCAGGATCATGATTCGCATCAGATCCTTGTCAGATATTCTGCCCCGATTGCTCGCTACCTGAAACGTCTTGTCCTTCTTGATCCATATTTTTGTGTCATTCGGAGACGGATCTCCCTTTGTCACATGAAAGTGAATCGGCTCATCACTCTCGTTTGACCAGAAATACACTTTGAACCCTTGCGCCCGGAGAAATATCGGCATCATGCCACCTCCATGCTGTCCATCTCCCGGAGCATCTCCACTGAGCGATAGATCTGATGAAAATATGCCATGAAATAGGAAGTCTTTTCCTCGTTGAAGTTGTTAAACAGAATCGTTCCATCATTCGCAATCAGAATGGACTCTGCGGTCTTCATATCTTCAAAGCACACATTGTCTTCCAGATAGGTTATACGAATGCCATCTTTCTCACAGAATTCTTTTCTCATCTTCATCACCTCGTGCTTTTGTTACCATAATCATAACCGATATCATGAAGTCTGTAATCATACAACTTTTGACTTATACTAGTCGCATTACCCGCGGCCGATTGTAACGCTGAATAATTACAAATACCATGTCGATGCTGGCCGCTATGATTGCCGTGATCAGGAATGCGGGAAATGCACCTAATGGAATAGAAAAAAACAAAGTCGTAAAACTGAGCAGCATTATCAGCTCATGGACGGCTTCTGCATGGCACATGTTGTTAACAATCTCTTCCATCGAGTGAATCTTTAATGAAAATTCGCTCGGATCATAAGACAGTATTTTTCCCTTCCACCTTTTCACCTTCAAGAAACGATAAACCTCAGGCTCCCATTTTCTCTGTTGAAACCACCATGCCCTGCAATTATACTGCCTGTGGAAAATGCATTGCAGAATCACCGGTGACATAAACCGTATCAGCATATGATAGGCAGTTATGCCGCAGATTACCGACATAGTAAACAGCCACGGCACCTGCAATGAAGAATAAAATATGCTGAAAAGCAGACAGCCAGTAAAACTCGAAAGCATTGTTGCTACCATGATTTTGGGAAGCGGGCTGTAAAATTCCCTGTTTTTCATATCTACACTCTTGAAATCTGTCCCAATCTAATAATCATCCAATCTACAGATTCTCTCTTGTCATGCTACCATCTTATCAGTCTGAACTGAATCTCTCAATCAGAATTCCCTGCGCATGAAAGAACCATTCCACAGCCACCATAAGTTGCGTCCTGCTCTAGTCTACCATAGCCGCTCCTATTACACAGAAGGTATTCTAAAAACAGCATCGAATCAATATCTGCCCCAAACTGGGGCAGACTTTCAATCCCTTTACATTCTTGTCTGTCGCTTTTCCTGGTTCGGTTGTCTTCTCACTTTCTCATCCAGTGACGGTTCACCTTCCTCACGCTGCTCTTCTTCAAGACCCTGCTTTCTGATCGACTCGAGCATCTTCAGCTCATGCCTTTCCTCCCGCAGCCTTGTCAGGTAGACGGATTTTTCTTTCATGAGATTCTCATCTTTCGGAAACTCCTTCAGCTGACGGTAGATCTCATTCAGCCTTCTCCGGTCAGATCTCATCTGACTCTGAAGATTCTTTTCAAATTCTTCCGCCTGCTCCTGCGTCCGGATATCGCGGTCGATCAGGTAACGGAGATTCTCTGAAAACTCTTCCAGCCTCACGATCTCCTTGCGCGGAATGTATCGCCGCTTCCGGTAAGGGGAATGCATCTTGCAGATTCTCCAGTATCGGAGATAGAACTGCCGCTGGTAAGGAGACATCTTCCATCTGCCGCCGGGAGACCTGCGGACCCGGATGAAAAGCAGTTCCCGGATCTCCTGGAGATTTCCGTAAACGAAATATTCCGGCTCTGCTTCCTGTCCCTGCTGGTATGACTGATTCTCCCGGTTCTGCTGATCTTCCTGTTCCTGCTGTTTTCTTCTTTCCAGGATCCGATTCTGGATCTCTTCCTTCCCATACCCTTCGCCGAGGCGATAAGTGCGGATGGCCCGCTGCCTTTCTTCAGCGTGAAGAGACAGATACTTTCCGTCCCTCACATCGTAGTGAAGGGTCCGCAGGTAAGAGAGAAATTCCTCATAAGTCGAAGACGCGGCGATGGCCTCGTCGATGTCGTCGCGGATCAGATCCTGCCAGGTCGGCTTTTCAGACCGGACTCCTTTCTCCCGCATCTTCTGATTTCTCCACTCTCCGTAATCCTTTCCCTTCCGCTCCTCGTCGTAGCTGAGCGTGGAGAGGCCGTACTTTTTGCAGACCCGGTCCGTGATCGGCTGGATCCGTTTCTCCCAGTCGCCTTTCGGCGAGTGGAACTTTCTTCCATCGACCCGCGACACCGAATCGAATACGATGTGCGCGTGAAGATGCTGCCGGTCGACGTGGATCGTATAGAGATAGAGAAAGTCATCGTCCCCGAGAAGTTCCCTGCAGAAATCTTCCGTGACTTTCATCGCGGTCTCCGGAGTGATGTATTCCGTCGGCGGGAAGGAAAGGATGTAATGGAAGGCCTGGGTCCCGTCCGGCTTTCTCCAGACTTTTTTGTTTTCCACCATCTGATGAAATGCGGACTCCGCTGACCAGCCGGCGTTTCCGCCGATGTAGAGGTCCTTCGTTTTTTCCGGATTGCAGATATATTTGAGTGCATCCAGAAGAGGCCGGTTCTGTCTCGACCCTTTCCCTTCCTTAATTCGAAGGAGCTTCGTCACCGCCATCTTTTTCTCTCACCGCCTTCCTTACCGCTTCCGGCATACGGCTCAGTATTACTTCGAGTTCGTCAAGTTTTCTCATCAGCTCGTCTTCCTTCTCCGGATCTTCGAGAGAATTTTTTCTGTGCTTCTCTCTCACGTAGCGGCTGATCTCGATCCCGGTCTGATAAATTTCGTGCTCCGCCTGCGCCATGAGCAGCTCCAGATTTTTCGGAAGCACGTCTTTCACGCCGTGTGCGAAGATGCACCGCCGGATGAATTCCGATTCAGAAAGTCCGTAGCGGTCCGCCGCCTCCTCGATCTGTTTTTTCTCTTTCTCAGAAATCCGGAAACTCTTCTGCTGATATTTCTGGACGGAAATTTCATTTCCCGCCTTTTGACCCTTCTTTCCTTCCTGCTTCTTCATGCAGCCCTCCGCACCTGAAAATGCCCTCATCTGCCCCTTCCCGGGAGTCAAAACTAAGGCCCAAAACGTGTGAAACAGGGTATTAGCAAGATACGCCTCTGTCATGCATCGGCATCTTGTCAGGGGTGACCCCTGAGACCCCTTGAAAACCTTCCCGAAATGCCACAATTTGTGGCCATGCCCGAAATCGCGTTTTTTTCTTCAAAAATCAGCTTCCCTTCGAAGCCGCATTTTTCAAAAGTTCTCATCTCAGATCCTCCATGTCCGGACCGCTTCTTCGAGCGGCACGTCTTCAAAGTCGTCGATCCCTTCCGACAGGAAATGTTCGACTTGACGGCTTGTCGCCAGAATCACGATGCCCTCGTCCTTCTCATTTTTTGAAGAAGCCGTATCTTCGGGCGCCTCTTTTCGCTTCCGTTTTTTCAAAGTGACTGATTCCAGAACCGGGTCCGTGCCCTGCAGCTTTTTCAGTTTCTTCGAGCGGAGAAGGTAGATCCGGTCCCCCGGACTAAATTCTTTTTTTGAAAAGAGCCGGGCCAGAAATGTGATCCGGCCCAGCTCCCTTCTGTATTCTTCTTTGCAGATGATCCCGAACGTCCCCGCGTCCAGCACATGCGTGTAGTCTTTCCGGATGCTTCCCATAAACTCCTCAGGAGAACGACCAGGCATTCGAGTCTTTCGAATACACTGCCGTCACGCTGCCTCCGTCAGAGAGAGTCAGATGGATCGTCGCTTCTTTCTTCGATCCGTCGACCGAGAAGTCGGAAACTGATGCCGACATCTTTCCCCTTCGTCCCTTCGAATACAGATAGTCGTAAAGCTTGAACTGGAAGGTGTAGGGACTGTCCAGATAGTTGAGCAGCTTCTGGGGAACGGACTCTACGGAAAGATCCGTTGCGTCATAGTCGCTTTCTTCTGCCGGCTGAGCGGTCTGGCCTGACTGTCCCGACTGCCCTGACTGAGTCGACTGCGCTGACGGACTTGTCTGGGAATAGCTTCCTGTAGCTGATGGCTGTGCGGCTCCGGAAGAAGCCGCATTCTCTTCGCTCTGCGTTTCCGGTTCCGGGACATCCGGAAGCGTCGTCAGGGTAAAGAGATATTCTCCAGGGAAATCCGGCAGCACCACAAAGTCGAGCAGATGTTTCTCATCTCCCTGAAGCCTCGCTTCATATCCGAAGCTTCCGGGGATCGAAGTCTCGGTCCGGCTCTCCGCGATAATCCTTGAAGCAGTCACGCCATTGTCCCGAAGGAAGATCCCGGCGTCATGAAGAAAGTCCGCCGTCTCCATTCCACTCGCTGCTTTCTCGGCATCGGTGATCCCGGAAAGGGTCAGTGTCAGTCCGACCTTGTGCGGCGAAGGGGAACCAAAGATTTTTTCTTTGATCTCATCCGCTCCTTCCTTCTGAAGTTTTTCTTTCTCCGACTCTGAAATAGTGAAGTTCGTTTCCGCAGCTGGGAGATTCTTCTCTGTCTCCGGCGACGGCAGCGTCATCATCATCTGTTCCGATTCCACAGGAGGATCCGGAGTGGCCTCGTCCTGATGGGTGGCGCTGTGGATCCCTGCCGAAAGAAGAAGGATTCCTCCCGCGGCCGTGATCCCGATCAGGGTCCTCTGAATAAATTCCTTATCCCTCTCATCCGAGAGGCGGACTTCAGTATCAGAGAGCTCTCCTTCCCGGTCTGCCGGTATGAAGCGGTCATTCATTTTCCTGCGGAAAAAGTCCGTAATCTTTTTTCTCTCTTTCATGTCCGCCTCCCATCACAGTCCGCTGAATGAAAATTCATTCGAGGACTTGTTGTAGCTTCCGCTGATCGTCTGCCCGCTGCTCAAGCTGATGGAGAAAGATGCCTTCTCCTTTTCCGGGTCGATCTTGTAAGAGTCCATGGTCCCGACAATCTCTCCGGAGAGGCCTTTCAGTTCGACGTAATGGAAGACCTGGTCATAGAACCGGTCCTTTCCTCCGCAGAATTCCACAAGGTTCTTCGAGACCTGCATGATATCCAGGGAAATGGACGTGACGGTGGTGCTGCCTGTCTGCGTGCTTCCGCCGCCACCATAACTTCCGGACCCTCCGCCGTAACTTCCTCCGGATGCAGTACCTGCAGAAGTTTCAGCGGCAGTCTCAGACTGCGACTCGCTCTCGCTGACCGGAAGAGCCGTGTTCGGGTCGGTGAAAAGGTACCGGTCCTCCTGCGGGAAGTAGGTGCACAGGACTTTGAAATCCTTGTCGTTGTTGAAGAAGACATAGTGATAGACATTTCCCTTCTCCTTCGGTCCGCTGTACTCCTCGTCCGAAAATGTCACGTCTCTCACTCCTCTGTAATCGGAGGCTTCATTGCGGATGTAGAGATCATCACCCAGCTGCTGAAGGAATGCCTGGTCGTTGAACCTTCCCATGTAAGAGGTCAGGATCTCCGCGGTCAGGCCGTGAAGCTTCAGGTTGTAAGGCGTTTCAGTCTCCTGCTCAACGTATGCAGTCTCCGGTTCCTCCTCGGTCTCCTGTGCAGGGAGCACAGGTTCGGTCTCCTTGTCCGCATAGGTGATGTTCATGAGAATGTCCTTGTCGGGCATGACAAAGTTGACACGCTTCTTGTCGCCGTCCCCTGTATCGTTCACGAGATAGTCGACCGTGTTGTGGACGTTGTCGGTCTCATTGAGAGTGACGTCCTTCAGGATCTTGCCCGACTTCGGATGGATCAGAAGCGTTACCATCGTTCCATCTGTGATCGACAGCTTCAGCTCCGTGTCCGTTTCCTTCTTCAGCCACTTCTGCTCGAACTCGACGCCACCTCCGGAACTTTTGTAGATCAGGATCTGATGCTTCGACGTCTCGGTCTCAGTCACCTGTGGCTTCTTCGGACGGGTGGCCGCCTTCAGAATGATCAGCCCGGCGATCAGGCCGGCAATAAGAAGAACCAGCGTCAGGAGCACCCTGTTATTTCTCTTCTTGTACATTGCGTTTCCTCCCCTTACTCGTGGTATGCGTATACGCTGTAGAAGTCGTAGACTTTGTTGTACCGGCAGAAATAGTAATCATGGTACTCATCGCCTTCGTAGGTGATGAAGACCTGGATCTGGAAGGTGATCTCCTCATCGTCCTCTCCGACCGCGTCTGTCAGGTAGACCTTTGTCGCTTCGAAGGAATGCCCGTACACGGAATAGAGATGGTCTGCGAGTGCGTCATCGAATGCCTTCTCCCTGTCTCCAATGAACTGCTCGTACAGACCTTTCCTGGATTCCGTGATCTTCGGATGAAAGGATTCCTCGTACTTTGAAAGCTGATTGTCATAGACTTCCTTCTTCTGCTGGTCGGACGCAGCTGTGGACTTTGACGATGCGGAAGAGCTTTCGGTAGAAGTCCCTCCGCCGGAGCTTTCCTTTCCGGAGTTCTCATTTCCGGAAGCCTCATGTCCGGTGGAAGGAGATCCCGCTTCGGTTTCTGCTTCTGTATCCGGAATCCCGAAGGAAGCCATCAAGCCTTCCGATTCAGTCTGCAGGGTCTCTTCTGTCTCCTCACCGTTTCCGCCTCCGATCCGCTCAAGCAGCATGCCGGACGCATGGTGGATAAGCCTCGGTCCCATGATGGACAGGATGGAAATGCCGACGATCAGTGCCGCATACCATATGATCTTTTTCTTCTTCATCTGTTTTCCTTTCATGCTCCGAAGTACCAGTTGCCTCCGCCGATCTGGACAGCGCCAGGTGTGTTGCTTCCGTAATGAGAACGGAAACTGGTATGGGTATGGTTGCGTATTCCTCGTTTCAGGCAGTCATAGACCGCCTGCTTGACGTAGGCAGGAACATTTCCGCCCAGTCTTGGTTTCCAGTAGGAATCATTCGAGTAGCAGAACTGGCCTGGGGCAGTCAGCTGGCTCAATGCGTTGCCGCCTTCATATCCCCATTTCGCCGACTCTGTCCGGTTCATCGCTGTTGAGATCACGGCAAGAGCTCCCTCATAGCTGCCGTTGTCTTCCTGCGCAACGATCGCCCACATGAGCTCCATCTGATCCTGTGAGTATTCGGTCGGGTCCGCCCGGTATCCGGTCTCGGAGACCGGCATCTCGTCTTCGTAGATCACGAACCTGCGGATCGACGTGATGTTCATGTAGTCCGCACTGCTGACCCTCGGTCCGGTACCACCGCTGCTTGATGTGCAGTGGCAGACCTTTCCGTCTCCGATATAGATTCCGACATGCGGGTTCGATCCGTAGTAGACCACGTCGCCGGGTTCTGCCTCTTTCAGGCTGCCGACCGGCTCTCCGGAAACGCCCTGCTCCTGCGCAAGTCTCGGAAGGTTGATCCCGAAAGATGCATAGATGCTCTGGACAAAACCGGAACAGTCTGCTCCGGATTTCAGGGAAGTGCCGCCCCAGACATAAGGGAACTTCCCGACAAAGGTCTGAGCATATTCCGCGATCTGTTCTCCCAGGTCGGACTTTGCACGCTCTGTGGATTTCAGCGTGTAGTAAAGGGAACTGTTCTCTTCCGGCGAGACCTCTTCCGTTGCCAGAGAAGGTGTATCTGAGCTTCCGGCAATCAGCGCCGCCGGATTTCCCACGAGAAGCTGGTCTGATCTCAGGAAGCCTCTCACGTCCCCGGACTCGACATAGACCCAGCCGTTCGGAGCATTTTCGAGCGGATAGACGACCGTACCGGAAGTCACTTCCCCGACCGCCCGGGAAGACTCGTCAGGGTATTCATGAATGGAGCCCTTCTGCAGGACAACAGCGTCTGTCTTCTGTGCCAGAACGTCCTGGACCGTCGTCCTCGTGTAGGTGAAGGCCTCATTCTCCGATACCGGAATATCCGGCAGCGCCAGGGAAAACTGGTCCTCACCAAGAAGACCGACCATGCGGTTGGAGTCCTCATTGCCCATCAGTTCGGCTGTAGGGATAAAGCCCCTCACATTTCCAGACTCCACATAGGACCAGTTCCCCGTTTCATCCAGGATGTAGACCAGCCCGAAGAACGGAACCTCCCCGATGATCCGGGACTCCGCGTCCGGCTTCTCGAAGATCCGGCTCGTCAGGCCACCCTGGACCAGTCCGTAGACCTTGCCGACCTGACGGAAACGGAAATCCCGTTTGATGAACCAGCTGGGGTCCCAGTAGCTGTCGTTGTAATAGACGGCTCCCCCGTCTACGTCATCGCTGATCTCCGTCTCTGACTCCGGCTCCTCTTCCAGGATCTCTTCGAGAAACTCTGTTTCCGTTTCATCTGTTTCCGTCTCGTCCGGTTCCATCTCCTCCGGCTCTGTCTCTTCTGCCTCTGTCTCGGCTGCATCAGCCTCTTCCGCAGCCGTTTCCTTTGAAGAAACTTCGGTTTCTTCTGAAGTCCCGGTCTCGGATTCCGATGACTTTTCCGTTCTGCTTTCCGAAAGAGTCTCGCTCTCCGGTGCTTCCGTATCAGGCTTCTCACTTCCTGCCTCTGTATCCGGTCTTTCAGTCTGATGGCCCGCTTCTGTCTGGGCAGGTTTTTCGCTTGCCTGTTCCGCTCCCTTCTCCGTGACAGGCTGTGATTCTGTAGGAATTTCTGACTGCGTCCCCGCAGGAGCAGGGACCGGTTCTGTCTGGCTCTCCGTAAAGGCTGTCCGGGGCAGGGTTTCCGATTCCGGAGCCAGGTTCTCCGAAGAGGGAACCGCTTCCGCTATCGTCTCTGCTTCCGTCTGTGCCCCGTATGTGGAAATGGAAAGGCAGCTGCCTGACATCGTCTGTATCAGAACAGCTGCCCCTGTGAGCAGAGATAGAAATTGTTTTCGCTTCATGTTTCTCCTCCGTCAATCAAAGTACCAGTTACCTCCTCCGATCTGTACCGCGCCAGGCGTGTTGCTTCCGTAATGGGAACGGAAACTTGTATGGGTGTGGTTGCGGACTCCCTTCTTCAGGCAGTCATAAACCGCCTGCTTCACATACTGCGGGACATTGCCTCCCAGCCTTGCCCGCCAGTAATTGTCGTTGGAATAACAGAACTGGCCAGGCGCTTTCAGCTGCGCCAGAGCGTTCGAACCCTCGTAGCTCCATTTCGGGGACTCGACCCGGTTCATAGCCGTTGAGATCACGGCCAGCGCTCCCGCATAGCTTCCGTTATCCTCCTGCGCAACAATTGCCCAGATCAGTTCCATGTCGCTCTGTGAATAAGGCGTCGCATCGATCCTGTGTCCGCCGGTCCCTCTTCCGCCAAGGCCGCCCTGCGTCGTTGAACCATCCAGAGGCTCCGTCAGGATCCTTCTTACCTGAAAATGAGAGCCGCTCCATATATTGGAAATGATGACTCCGATTCCCGGGTTCGATGGCGTCCGGCTCTGGGAATTGCCTCCCGCAGTACAATGGACCATCTTTCCGTCTCCGATGTAGATGGAGACATGATAGGAGTTCCCTGCGCTGCAGCCTGCGTCATGAAACCAGAGAAGGATGTCTCCGGGAACTGCATTCTGAACCGAATCCGTTCCGACTACATGCCCGGCGCTTGTTTCCATCTGGTAGGTATCTCCCCCGATCTCATATCCGAAATGGGAAAAGACGCCGTGGACGAAACCGGAGCAGTCGGTATAATCCTGCCAGTCTGTCTCGTAAGCCCTGCCTGCTCCCCAGGCGTACTTTGTGATGCCGACCCAGCTCTCCGCATAGGCGATCAGCTCTCCCGCCTCCACGCTGCTGTACACATCATCCTGAACGACGGCTGACACCGACGATGACACGCCTGAGATCACAGCAATCAGAATCAGGACGATCAGGAGGAAAGGAATGAGAACTGCCAGCAGGGAACCTGCGAGCGCTGCCCACGCTTTCGTCCGGATGCTTTTCCGGATCGCGTTCAGTGCTTCCTTAATCGCATCACTTGCTTTCCTTGCGGTCCGTCCGGCTCTTCCTCCGGCAGAAAACAGGTCCCCGATCGTCTGGGCATTGTCCACCAGTTCCCTTCCGGCGGAACCTTCCGCCTGCTCTTTCTGCATCTTTTTCTTCATCTTCCGGACCGTCGAATCCTTCAGCTGTGAAAAAGCCAGGGAGTGAAACAGTTCCCTGCGGTACTGTTTCTTCACACGTTTGGAAAGTTCCCTGTAGTAGAGGACTTTCGCCTGTCCCTTTGCCTCCCACTGCATCCGAACCTGGTCGGGCGAAAGATGGACAAAGTCCTGAGAGCCGATTGCTGCAGCGGTATCCTTTCCTGCAGATACAGTCTTTCCTGCAAGTCCTGCTGAGGATGCTCTGCTTTTCTCCGCTGCATCTGCCAGCACTACTGCTTTACCAGAAGGCGGATCCGCCCTTCTGTCACGAATGATATTGATGGCTCTGCCGGCCTCTGTCTGTTTTGCCGCTCCGGTCCTGCCCGGCTTTCCGCTCGATGGTGCAGGACCAGGATGACCTTCCTTCTCCAGTTTCTTTCCCAGGCTACCAGAAGCTTCCGCATGGATGATCCGGCGGACCGATTGAGAAAACTCTCCAGAGTCTTTCTGTATACCTGAAGAGCTCTGCACCTTCCGGATGTATGGCTGTCTTCGGTCTGCCAGGCCGCTGCCTGCCTGACCCGGTATCCCTCCGGACGTTCCCTTTCCTGCAAAGACCCTCCCCTTGATCTCTGCCGCGTTATCCAGGGACTGGCCTTCATACCAGATTGTTTCCTCCGCTGCAGCCTTCACCTGCTTCTGGAAAGTTCTGGAGTCCATTCCCTTCACGGAGGAGGCCTTTCCCTCTTTCCGTGAAGGCACCCGGACCATATCCGTGATCTTCTGCCTGACTTCCGCATCCTGAAGTTTCTTCTCTGCCTGTCTTGCAGAACGGAGGGGCCTCCTGGCCTTCGGATCATTCTCGACCGACTGCATATATTTCTTCATCCGGCGGTCGATCTTCTTCTCCACATCGAGAAGCATTTTCTCCCGCTTCCTTGCGGACATCTTCATGAGAAGACGTTTCTGACGCTCCGGAAGGGAAGCGATAATCTGCGCACGCAGGTCGCCGGCACGAAGTCCTTTCCCAGGGGAATGTCCAGACCGGATCCTCGCAGTTCTCCCTGCTGATCCCGTGCTGCTTTTCGTCACAAAACTCCGGACAGCAGTCTTCCGGATCGGGACATCACGGACCGTCTTCATCCTCCGCATGCCCATCTCGACCACCTTCTTTCCGGAATGAAGATTCCTTTCCTACCGTCATGAGGGTCCGTCGCCCGTCCTTGTTCCAGCTTTTGCTTCTTCGTTTCTCGCCTCTTCCGCCTTACGGAACATCCCCTCCATGTCCCGGGCTTCTTTCTTCACTTCCTTCTTCAGGCTCCGTTCAGACTTCAACTCGTGGAAGTTCGTATTGAAGAGACGGTACATGGCGGAATCTTTCGGAAGCCTTCCGTCGATCGGAATCAGCTTGTTCCCGAACCGGAGCAGTCCGCATCCGGGGTTTGGGTTGCTGATGTACTTCATCAGGTTCGGACTGATTCCAAGTTCAGATTCCAGCATCTTCCGCTCGTTCTCCTTCAGACGCATCAGCATCAGGAATTCCGAGTTGCTGACCATGGATTCCACGGAAGCATTCGTGAACAGGTCCGCCACGTTCTGGGTGATCGCGGTGCAGTAGCCTCCGAGCTTACGGACTTCGCGCCAGATCTTCTCCAGATAGGCAGAGCTGTAAGCGTTATGGGAAAGCACATGAAACTCATCAATGAACAGCCAGGTACATTTCCCATTCTTTGCATTTTGAGCGATCCGGGAGCGGATGAACTCAAGCATGATGATGATCCCCAATCCTGCCTGTGACCGGTCGATATCCTGAAGTCCGAAAATGGTCAGCCGGTTCTTCATGGAGATGTTGGTCGGTCTGGCAAACATGTCCATGGCGCCCTTTACGAACAGTTCCATGGACAGGGCCAGCTCCTGGGCCCGCTCTTCCGGCTGCTCCTTCAGCACTTCGTAGAAGGTGGTCAGGGTCGGCGTCTGGAAGTTCTTTCCGTCGAGTCCCTGATAGATCTTCTGGACCACACGGCCGATGATGGAGTTGTCCTCCGGTTCGATTCCCGCTTCCCGGATCTGCGAGAACAGGGACAGCATCAGCATCGTCTTATCCTTGAGGAAAGTCGACTTGCTGTCCATGTAGCGGTAAGTGTCCGTGTCCAGGGGATTCACGTAATGCTTCGACGACGAAGAAAAATCGATATACTGGCCGCCCAGGTAATCCGCGATGGGAATATATTCGTTCATCGGGTCGACAATGATGATGTCGTCGTCCGTCTTGAGATAGATCTGGACGGTCTCCTTCTTCACTTCCATGCCCTTGCCGGACCCGGAATTGCCGATGATCAGGCCATTTCCATTTGCAAGCCTGCTCCGGTCGCCGACCTGAATGTTGCGGCTGACCTCATTTACCCCGTAAACGATGCCCGACGGCTGATACAGCTCGTGGACGATGAAGGGGGTAAATGCTGCAAGCGGCTGTGTCAGCACCGGGATGAGTTCCTTCATGTACCGGCAGCCGACCGGTGAGGCTGTGTTGAAGGCCTCCATCTGCCTGTAATAAGCCGGCTCAAACCGGAACCCTTCGCCCTCCGCCCTGGACAGAAATGCCGTCACGTCGTTCTCCAGCTCCGTCTTCGATGCGGCGTTGATGACGACATAGATGCCGAGGTAAAACAGGCGCTCGTTGTTGTCGCCCATAACATCGAGAAGATCTTCCAGCTCCTCCTTCTCCCTGCGGACTTCGTAGGAAACGTCAGAAGACCAGGCACCCTGACGGTTCCTGGTCTCCTGCTGTTTCTCTATGATGTGCCCGGTCTGAAGATAAAGGTCGTTCACCCGCTTCCGCGCAGCGTCGTTCGGGATCGGTGCGACGTCCAGCGTCACGACCGAAGGGTAATCACCGGACGTCAGCTTCTGAAGGATGTCCGGACTGATGCCCGGCGGCAGCTTCGGGGCGAACAGGACCCTGGAGAAGCGGTCACCGACCTGAAGAGTGATCGGATCAGTCCCTCCGGTGTCCGTGAAGTCGCAGCGGACCATCTGCGGTGCGATGAGGTCCCGGAAGTCGATTCCATTTTGCACCAGCTTCTGAAATGAGAAATCCGGCACCTGTGCGTGTCCGAGGTTCCAGTAGCAGAACAGGAATTTCAGCCTCTGCTCCCCGTTCAGCGGGACCAGGCGACTCTCCAGTAGCTCAAAGTTGTTCTCAAGGTTTGTCTCGATCGACTTGAAGTAGTCCCTTGCCCGCTCGATGGTCCTTGTCCTGCAGGAGATCACAAACAGCCGGACCTGCTTAAGGCCGGCGTGACCCTTGCAGACGGAATCCTCCAGATACCGGTTCAGGTCCCGGGACATCTCGTCGCCGCCTTTGAAGAACACTTCCTTGCGGATCTTCTCCATGTCCTGGGTATTGTCCATGAGGATAATCTTGAAGTCGGTGTTCATGCTGTTCAGCACAAGGCAGTACCGCTGCAGGAACTCGTCCTGTTCATCGTCATCCATCGTGGAGAAGTTGGTATCGGCAAAAAGATAAGCTTTATCGAAAGTCGTATTTTCATCCGCATGGTCCGGTTCTGTCCTCGCGATCCCGTCCTCGGTGATGCTTGCGACCGGGATCATCTGCTGGACAGATTCCGGGATCTTCACCAGCGGCTCACTCAGTCTTTTGTAATCTTTCATCGGTTTCAATTCGTATATCCTCCATTTTCCTTCTGGTGAAATCCTCCAGATCTTTGATCGATGCCATATCCTCAAGGAA
>CADBZI010000043.1 GCA_902799015.1 uncultured Lachnospiraceae bacterium
AGACAGAATTCCGCGGAGCTTTTCGGAATCTCTCTCATTCATTTGGCAGCCAAAGGTAACGACACAGAAGGTGAGAGGCCTGCCAAGCTTTTGCTCTCTTTCCTCTGTAATCTTCCGGCAGCGGTTGATAAAATACGCCTGTCGAAGAGAGCCGTCCATGACAGGCGGCTCTTGCATGACAGATGCTTCGCGGAGCATCTGTCTGAATTCTTCAGATTCAAAAACTGTGTTGTTTTTCAAATTGCTCCCCCTATCTGAGCAAACCTGTCTTCTTAAAGAGACTGACCAGCACCTCGCCCTTCGGCAGCTTTAGCATCTCAGAGGCGGTGAGACCGCGGAATGCAACAAGCGCAATCACATAGATCACCATACCGCAAAGAATGGCCAGAATGGCTGCGATCGAATTGCCGACCAGCATATTCAGCACATACCAGATCGCATAGGATCCGAACGCCATGATAATCGAAGCAATCAACGGAATCAGGAATGTTTTTCTGATCTCCTGCTGATAATAGATATATCTCCGGATGGCCATTGCATTCAGAACACAGACAACCAGTGCAAAGAGCACATTGGAATAAAGGACGGCATAAATGTTCAGATTCAGATACCGAAGCATCACGACCAGCGAAATCAGATGAATCACCAGCGCAATCGCATTGTGAATCAGAGGCTCACGAAGACGGCCGAGACCCTGGAGAATCGCAGTCGTCAGGGTGCTGAGCGCATAGAGTATGATCACAGCAGCGCCTGCCTGCATGATTCCTGCGGAAAGCGCCATTCCGGAGGATGGGTGAAACAGCATCTGGATGATCGGACCACCAAGGGCTGCCATGCCGAATGCACACGGGATGGTGACAATCATGGTGTAGCGTGTCGAGGAATGCACGGTTCTGACCGCTGAGGCTTTATCCCTTGCGGCAACAGCAGCCGTCAGGGAAGGCACCACTGCGGGTCCCAGGGAAGAAGCAAGGGACAGAGGCACATTCATCAGAACGCGGAACCGTCCGGTATAGATACCCCAGATTGTCGCATACTGCTTCTCCGTATAGTTCTGGCTCTTCAGAATGGCATTGAACACACCCTGATCGAGCACATTTGAGATATTGTAAACCAGTGTGGAAAGAATGATCGGAAGAATGGTCAGGATCAGCACCCGGTACACATAGTGGGAAGACTCCCTCTTCGCTGTCGGATCCTTACGGACCGCGTGACGGAACCTGCGGTTGAACCGCGCGTAAAGATACATCATGAACAAAAGGGCAACTGTCACGGAAGCAACCGTACCGAAGGTTGCACCCGCAGCGCCCCATCCCGGCGCAGCAAGCTCATTTTCACCGGCCGCGACAAGGGATCTGCCGTAATCCATCAATACCCATGCGCCCCAGATCGATACAGCCGCATTGATCACCTGCTCGATCACCTGGGAGATCGCGGTGGGGACCATGTTGGAGAAGCCCTGGAAGAAGCCGCGGAAGACACCGGTAATCGCAAAGATCAGAATCGCAGGAGCCAGAACACGCAAGCCGTACTTGGCGTATTCCACATTCATCACATACTTGGTGAGAATGCCGCCGAATGCATAGGTGATCAATGCCAGAATACCGCCTGACACAACAGCAAAACGCATCGCACACATAAATACCTTGTTGGCGTTGCGCATCTCGTGCTTCTGGATCCGCTCACTCATCAGCCGGGACACGGCAAGAGGAAGGCTGAAAGAAGAAATCATCAGGATAATGGAATAAATCTCGTTTGCCGTAGAATAATAACTGTTTCCGACATCTCCGAGAATCTTAAAAAGAGGGATCCTGTAGATCAGTCCGATTACTTTGGCAATAATCGAAGCAGCCGCGAGGATCGTTCCCTGAATCAGAACGTTCTTCGCGGTGTTTTCACCTGATTTCTTTTTTTCCGGAGCGGAAGCGTTCTGCTTCCCCTCCGGCGTTACTCTATCTTCTTTGTCAGCCACTTGAATACCTCAAAGAGAACAATCAGCCAAGACCGTCAATGATGCTGGAATCGATGCTGGGGTCATCCGAAATGACAACCCTGGGATCATCCTGATTACGGACAATCTCGACAAACGTCTTGCCCTGATTGAGCTTGATCTCATTTCCGTTGCTGTCATAATAGCGGGTTACGTTAAAGTCGCATTCCCGCACATCCCATGCACAGTTCGGTGTTGTAACCGTGGTCTCGATCGGATCGTCCGCACTCCAGTTTTCCTTCTTCCAGGTGATCTTCTCAGCACGGCCGTTTGTGATAAACCATCCGGTACCACCGTCGTTTCCGTTTACCGGATCCGTCCACAGATAATGTTCATCCGCGAGCTGGGACGGGCATTCCTGAATGATAATGTTCTTATAGCACAGCTGCTGTCCGTTCAGCTGATCCACCTGCGGAGAACCAAACTCTGAGCGGTAATACAGGCCGTCTGCCTCGTTATAATCAAATCTCGGATGGTTGTAGGTAAATCCCGGAAGCACAACCTTTGCGATCTGTCCGTTGTCGAGATTCACAACCTCTCCGTCTGCCGCGAACTGGTAATGTCCGTTGTATCCGGAGGCATAGGTGGTGCTCCATCCAGAACTGTTGATGACGCCTTCGAGCAGTTCCTTATTGGTATAGATACCGGTAACACCTTCGTGATCTCTGATGTAAGCGGCACTTCCGTCATGAAGCGTATAATCCTGTCCGCCTTCCCCGTAAGGAATGCCGGCGATATCATCCGTTGTCGGAAGCTGCAGAATCGGAACCGCGTAGACAACCTGCCCGAAATGACCGTAATGCGCATTGAACTCACGCGCGAAATATACATAGTACGGTCTGCAGGAACGAATCGGCATAACCATGGAAACGCCGTCCAGATTCTCGAAAATTCCCATCATACGGGTGATGGCACCCTCAACCATCGCTTCATACATGACATCCGCATAGCTGGTGCCGTGCTGCCACGCAACAGCATCCGCGTCGTTCTCGATCATCAGCGCGGTCGGTCTTGTCCGGCCGATGGAGGTCGGGACTGTCATGCCGGTCAGATAGCTGACGCAGGTATCTCCCGCGGCGGCTTCCTCTGCCATAACGCATCCGGCAGAAGCGGAAAATGTCATGATGCCGGCAGCCAGCATGGCTGCAAGTTTGTATTTCTTCATACGTTTACTCCTTTCAGAGCCATCGGCTCTACCCCTGGTTAATAAGTTTATACTCCTGAAGCGGCTGTGTCAGCGGGAAATCCCAGTCATTTCCATGATTCTTCTCTGGTGCTCTTCCATCTGAAGCCGCTCCTCCTCCTCCATATGATCGAATCCGACCAGATGAAGCAGGCTGTGCGCAATCAGAAAAGCATATTCTCTTTTCTGGCTGTGTCCATACTCCTCAGCCTGTGAGATCACACGCTGTGCATTGATTACAATGTCACCGAGCATCAGCTGTCCCGATTCCGGATCGAACACGCTGCAGTCTCCCCGTTCAAATGTATCAAATCCGGCCGGCTGCTCAAATTCCTGAAGAGGAAAGGAAAGCACATCTGTCGGTGCATCGATCTGTCTGAAAGAACGATTCATCTCCCGGATATTGTCATTGTCCGTGATCAGCAGGCTCACCTGCACATCAAAGGGACATCCGGTCTCTTCAAGACCTGCCAGTATGACTCTCCTGGCCAGATCCTCTGCGCTCTCTCCCAGATCGGGCGTAATCTCTGTTTCTTTTTCGTAATTCAGTGTCATGTTTCTTTTCATAGGCTTCATATGCCTGCACAATCTTCTGTACAAGCGGATGCCGCACGACATCCTTGCTGGTCAGATGGCAGAAAGCAATGTCATCGATCTTCTTCAGGACATCAACGGCAACTTCCAGTCCGCTCTTTGCCTCAAAAGGCAGGTCCTTCTGCGTCAGGTCTCCGGTAATGATCACCTTGGAGCCGAATCCGATTCGCGTGAGGAACATCTTCATCTGCGCCGGGGTTGTGTTCTGTGCTTCATCCAGGATGATGAATGCGTTGTCCAGCGTTCTGCCGCGCATATACGCCAGAGGCGCCACTTCAATCAGCCCCTTCTCCAGATTCTTTGCGCAGCTGTCCGGGCCCATAATCTGATACAGAGCGTCATAGAGCGGTCTCAGATAGGGATCCACCTTGCTCTGCAGATCACCGGGGAGAAATCCCAGCTTCTCACCTGCTTCGATCGCAGGTCTTGTCATGATAATCCGGGAGACATCCTCACTCTTAAAGGCCGTAATCGCCATTGCCATGGCAAGATACGTTTTGCCGGTACCGGCCGGGCCGATCCCGAACGTGATCATATGATTCCGGATCGCCTCGACGTAGGACTTCTGTCCGTATGTCTTCGGACAGACCGGCTTTCCGCTGATGGTATGACAGATCACATCGCCGCTGATCTCGGATACACCGCCGCGAAGATGCTCCATCGCCAGGGAAAGATCATAATCCACATTCTGCTGGGTGACGCTCCTTCCGGAAGACGCAATCCGGCAAAGATCCTCAAGAACCTGCTTTGCTCCCTGAGGGCCGTCGCCGGCTCCTACGATCTTCAGCTCACCGTCCCGGCTGATCACTGTCACATTCAGCGTGCGCTCGATTTTTTTCAGATAGCTGTCAAACTGTCCGAATACCTGTCCCTGCAGACTCTGCGGGATGTCAACCTTACTTTCGGCCAACGCCATAAAAAAGCCTCTCAATATTATATAAAAATCAGTGTTTCCCGTCAACGCTGACGGTTATTTATGATAGGGCTCGCCCCGCTCGATCCGGATTGCACGATAGATCTGCTCGAGCAATATCACCCGCATCAGCTGGTGCGGAAAGGTCATCTTCGAGAAAGAAAGCCTGCTGTGCGCCCGATTCAGAATCCTGGAAGAAAGCCCGATCGATCCCCCGATCACGAAGATCAGATGACTCTTTCCGCTGACCTGAAGATCCGCCATCCGGGAAGAAAAGGATACAGAGTCGTACATTTTCCCTTCTATCGCGAGCGCTGTGACATAGGCACCCGGATTGCGGTCAAGCACCTTCTCCAGACGGTCTGCCTCTTTTTGAAGAATCTGATTCTGCACAGCCTCGGGAGCCTTCTCCGGCACCGCTTCGTCCGGAACCTCCTCGATGCAAAGATTCACATAGCGGGACAGACGTTTGGAATACTCCCTGATGGCATCTTCATAGAATCTTTCTTTGATCCTCCCGACAGCAAGTATGGTGATCTTCATTTTGCCCTCAGATACGCGTCGATGCCCTTTGCAGCCTTTCTGCCGGCGCCCATTGCCAGTATGACGGTTGCCGCGCCGGATACCGCATCTCCTCCGGCAAATACGCCATCCAGTGAGGTCTTTCCATCTTCCTCTGAGGCGACGATACACTTCTTCCGGTTGATGTCCAATCCTGTTGTTGTGGAAGAGATCAGCGGGTTCGGACGGGTGCCGAGCGCCATAATGACGGTATCACAGGCAATTTCGAACTCGGACCCCTCTACCGGACAGGGACTCCTTCTTCCGGACGCGTCCGGCTCGCCGAGCTCCATCCGGATGCAGCGGATTCCGCAGACATTGTCCTGCTCATCCGAAAGAATCCTGACCGGGTTGGTCAGAAGATTGAATACAATCCCCTCTTCCTTCGCGTGATGAACCTCTTCCGCTCTTGCAGGCAGCTCCTGCTCGGAGCGCCGATAGACGATATGGACCTCAGCGCCAAGCCTGAGTGCTGTTCGTGCCGCATCCATCGCGACATTTCCGCCGCCGACGACGACTACCTTTTTCCCGCGTACGATCGGTGTGTCATAGTCCTCACGATATGCCTTCATCAGATTATTCCTGGTCAGGAATTCATTCGCGGAATAGACCCCCTTCGCCTGCTCTCCCGGAATATTCATAAACATGGGAAGACCTGCCCCTGATCCGATGAATACGGCTTCAAAGCCCTCCTTGTTCATCAGATCTTCGATGGAGACAGAACGCCCCACAATCACGTTGGTTTCGATCTTTACGCCGAGACATCTGACATTCTCGATCTCCTTCGCAACCACACGGTCCTTTGGCAGACGGAACTCGGGAATTCCATAGACAAGAACGCCGCCTGCCTTATGCAGCGCTTCGAAGATTGTCACATCATATCCCATCTTTGCCAGATCGCCCGCACAGGTAAGCCCGGCGGGACCGGCTCCGATGACGGCAACCTTTTTCCCGGTCTTCCTGGCAGCGCAGTGCATCTTTTTCCCGTTTTCCCTGGCCCAGTCAGCAACAAACCGTTCCAGCTTTCCGATGGAGACCGGATCGCCTTTCTTCCCGCGAATGCATTTTCCCTCACACTGCCTCTCCTGCGGGCAGACCCGGCCGCATACCGCCGGAAGAGAGCTCGATTCGGAGATGACGTCGTAGGCCCTTGAGAAATCCTTTTCCTTCACAGCGTGAATAAATTCCGGAATATGAATGCTGACAGGGCATCCGGCAACGCACTGCGGGTTTTTGCAGTTCAGACACCGCTGTGATTCCGCAATGGCTTCCTCCTCCTGATAGCCAAGGCAAACCTCGTCAAAGCTCGTGGCGCGTACTTTCGGATCCTGTTCTCTGACAGGAACTCTTTCCAACATTGATCTGTTCACATCCGCCATTACCTGTCACCTCCGCAATTTCCGCATCCGCCATGATGGGACTTCCCTTCTTTCCAGGCAAGGAACGCTTCTCCCTCCTGGGTTTTGTAGAGTGTCTGTCTCTTCATCGCCAGATCGAAATCAACCTGATGTCCGTCAAATTCCGGCCCATCGACACAGGCGAACTTCACTTCATTGTTCACCATAATGCGGCATGCACCGCACATTCCGGTACCGTCCACCATGATCGGATTCATGGAGACAACCGTATGAATCCCGTATGCCTTGGTTGTCAGGCAGAGGAACTTCATCATGATCATGGGGCCGATACAGACACAGTGGTCATAGGTATGGCCCTCCGCGATCAGATCCTCCAGGCATTTTGTTACCATTCCGTTTCTGCCGTAGGAACCGTCATCGGTCGTGACATAGACGTTCGCGACCTTCTTCATCCGCTCTTCCAGAAGAACCAGCTCCTTTGTGCGGGCCCCGATGATTACATCGGACTGAATCCCATGCTCATGCAGCCACTTGGCCTGCGGGTAGATCGGGGCGGCACCGACGCCGCCGGCCACAAACACAATTTTCTTCTTCTTCAGCGCAGCGATCGCTTCCGGATCCTCCGATTCACACAGATCAGAGGGCTTGCCGAGAGGACCGACAAAGTCCATGAAAGCATCTCCCGCCTTCAGCTCCTTGTATCTGCTGGTGCTCAATCCGACCGGCTGAAAAACTATTTCAACCGTTCCTTTTTCTCTGTCATAATCTGTTATGGTCAGCGGAATGCGCTCCGCGGTTTCGTCGAGCTTAACAATGATGAATTGACCAGGAAGACAGCGAGCCGCAACCCGGGGCGCTTCCACGATCATCTCATAGTTCGGTCCGGCGAGGTTTCTGGCTTCTAGAATCCTGTACATGATATACCTCCATCCGTTAGAAAGACTGTACTGAAGCTTTGAAAACTGATCCGGGCAGATCCGAATCTGCCCTGTGATCAGGCTTTTCTGATTATAGGATGAGTGCTAATTCTGTTCAAGATAGTTTTCAAACTGTTCTGCACTCATCAGTACTTTTCTCGGCTTTGTTCCTTCATCCGGGCCGACGACCCCTGCATCGGAAAGCTGGTCCATAATTCTGGCTGCCCGGTTGAAACCGATCTTGAACCATCTTTGCAGCATTCCGATCGAAGCCTTATCCTTCTGAATAATAAAACGTCCGGCTTCCGCAAACAGCTCGTCGGTATCACCGCCACCGCCCTGGGAACTCTGCGTGGCCGCCTGGATCTCTTTCAGACGCTTTTCCATCAGTTCCTGTCCCTCAGGCGACTTTTCCTGACGAATGGCTTCCACTACATTCTGGATCTCTTCATCCGAGACAAATGCACCCTGGACACGAACCGGCTTTTTGTAGGTCTGCGGAGCAAACAGCATGTCACCGTTTCCGAGCAGTTTCTCAGCTCCGACCATATCCAGAATGGTCCTGGAATCCGTTCCGGAGGAAACCGCGAAGGCGATTCTGGATGGAATATTTGCCTTAATCAGGCCGGTGATGACATCCACGGAAGGCCTCTGCGTCGCAATGACAAGATGAATGCCGCAGGCTCTGGCCAGCTGAGCGAGCCGGCAGATTGCGTCTTCTACTTCATTTCCGGATACCATCATCAGATCAGCCAGCTCGTCCACAATAATCACGATCTGCGGCATCTTTTTCGGCGCGTCCGGGACACCGCCCTTGATGAGGGTTTCTACCTTCGCGTTATATCCGGCGAGGTTGCGCACGCCGACTTCGGCAAAGGCCTGATAGCGCCTTGTCATCTCCGCGACGCCCCAGTTGAGGGCACCGGCTGCCTTCTTCGGATCCGTAACCACCGGGATAAACAGATGCGGAATATCGTTGTAGACAGACAGCTCCACAACCTTGGGATCAATCATGATCATCTTCACTTCCGAGGGATCTGCATTATAGATAATGGACATAATCAATGTATTGATAAACACTGATTTTCCGGATCCGGTCGCGCCTGCGATCAGAAGGTGCGGCATCTTCGCGATGTCGGAGACCACAATTCTGCCGGAGATATCCTTTCCAACCACGTAACTCAGTTTTCTGGAATGATTCTTCCTGAATTCGTCCGAGTCAATCAGTTCTCTCAGACGCACCATGGAAGTCTTTTTGTTCGGGATCTCAATTCCTACAGCGGCTTTTCCGGGAATCGGCGCTTCGATCCGGATATCGGCGGCAGCAAGGTTCAGCTTGAGATCATCGGCAAGATTGGTGATCTTGCTGACCTTTGTACCCAGCTCGGGAACGAATTCGTACCGGGTGACACTCGGGCCGCAGCTGACCTCCGTGATTCTTGCATTTACGCCGAAGGTGCTAAGCACCTGCTCCAGCTTGCGCGCGGTTTCCCGCACTTCATCATCTTCCGCGTCTGTATTCTTTCCGGAAGGCCTCTCCAGAAGATCGATCGAGGGGAACTGATACGGAATCTCCTCCTCTTGTTTTTCCTCAATCTGTTTTGCGACGGATTCCACCTCTTTCCTGGTTTCCTCCTTTGTCATGTTCTCCTTCTGCGCTTCCTTTTCCGCTTTCTTTCTGCTTTCCGAAACACCGGCATTCTGAATGTCTTCCCGGGTGACAACCATCGCATCCTCCTCGGGTTCTTCATTCTGGGTAAGATCCGGCGCTTCCTCAGATGACTCCGCCAACCGGTCCGGCACAGCCTTGCTTTTCGAGGCAGAGCTTTTTCTGCTCTCTTTTGCGGAAAGCTCCTCAGAAGAACTGTGCTGTTCCTCCACGCGGCCTGCCCGATGAATCGTGAAGGACGGAACATATGCGTCCTCTTCTTCTTCCATGACGGAAGCAGCCGGCTGACCGCTGTCTTTCTCATCAGCAGGAAGCGGGCTCATACGGACAAAGGTCGTTTTGGGAAGGCTGGTAATCAGCTGATCGGGAGCGGCGTCCTCTCTGCGCACTGTCTCAAACACAACCTGATCCGGCGTAAGCGCAGGAAGCGGCTCCTGATTCTTCTTCGGTTTTCTGGTATCCCCAAACAGATCCGTTGACAGCTGTTTCCGGCGCTTGCGGGTCTTTTTCGTCTGTACTTCACTTCCCGCATCATCGCCTTCTCCGAGCACGGAATAAAAAACCGGAGAGGCCTTGTATGTGGTACTTTGGGCAAGCATTTCTTCCCGCTCTTTTCTTTCCCGTCTTGCCTGTGCCTCACGAAGTCTTTGTTCTCTTTCCTCTCTTCTGCGCATCTCCCGTTCCAGACGCAGTTCTTCCCTCTCCAGGCGCAGCTCTTCGCTTCTGGTCCGGTGCTCCTCGAAGGCTTCTGCGCCTTTATAGCCTGCGCTGATAAAAAGCTTCTTCTGCGTGATCAGAGCGCCGAAAAGAAAGATTGCGATGATAAACACAATCCACGTGCCGGCCAGGCCGACGGTTGGATGGAAAAACAGGATCAAAGCCCCGCCGATTGCGCCGCCTCCCGTATGATACTGCTGCCCGACTTCAAAATAGTCAGAAACAGAGGAGCCTGTCAGACCGGAATAGCTGATCAGCTGCCATACACCGCACAGGACACAGAACAGGACAATGCAGGAAATGGCGCGAATCTTCGCGAACCGCTCTCCATGTGTCATCATCAGATATAAAGTGAGGAAAAAAACAAGAAACGGAAACAGGTAGGCATTGGTGCCCATGATTCCGAACAGAAGATCTCCGAAAGCATTGCCGATTTTTCCACCGAATCCGATCACACAGATAAACATCACAGCGGAGGCGCCGAGCAGGCACCAGCAAAGGATCTCCGTGTTCATGACAGGATCCGGACTGCGGTAAGAAGAACTCTTCCGCGCAGCAGAAGAGTTCTTTTTTACGCTGGATGTTCTTGCTGCGGAAGTCTTTCTGCTTCCGGTATTGCTGCGCGCTCCGGCATTCTTTCGGCTGCCGGCTGATTTCGTTGTCTTAGAAGCCATATTACCCCTTAACCCTTATTTCCATTACCCCTTGTTTACATGAAAATGAATTGCCCGATGATGGCAAGCGCACCCATTGCGAAGCAATAATAAGCAAAATACTTCATCTTCCGGTTCAGGACAACCTGTCCGACGATCCGGATCGAGATATATCCGAATACCGCGGCTGCGATCATGCCGCAGACATAGCTGCCGACCATCGATGCGCTCATGCTCTCATTGGCAAGATCCTTCAGCTCCAGAACGGCTGCCCCCAGAATCGCAGGGATCGAGAGAATGAAAGAATACTTGACCGCAAACTTCCTCTCAAATCCGCAGAAGGTGCAGGCAGAAATCGTCGTTCCGGATCTTGAGATACCGGGAAGCGTTGCGAATCCCTGTGCAATTCCGATCAGAACGCCTTCTCCCCAGGAGACATCCTTCGGAATCTTCCAGCAATTTTCCACTCTGTCGGAGAGCAGCAGAATCACGCCGGTTATCAGAAGACAGATCCCCGGGAAGATCAGGGAGGCGGATGCATCCTCAATCAGCTTCTTTCCGAAATATCCGATCAATCCGGTTGGAATCGTTGAAACGATAACCAGTGCAACAAACTTACGGTAATTGGTGCGGATGATTCTGCGGTATTTTCTGGGCTTCTGTGTATTGTTCGGTGTGATGCGAAGCTTCAGGTTGTGGAAGCAGTCCGCCAGCATACGGACAGCCTCCGCCGCAAGCTTGCAGATATCCTTCCAGTAGACCAGAAACACAACCAGCAATGTGCCGACATGCAGCATGACATCAAACGCTACGCTCCCGCCCGTATCAATGTGAAACAGGTTCTGGAAGATTGCCAGATGCCCGGAACTGGACACCGGCAGAAATTCTGTTAATCCCTGAATGATTCCAAGAAAAATCGCCTGAAAAACAGACATATCAGCTCCTTTATCCGATATTGGTACCGGAAGTCTTTACATGTGGATAGAGATGAAAATACTTCTCCTTCATCTCCAGAACCATCTGTGAATAAAGATTCAGGCACTCTTCCATCCGGCCGGCGTGAATCAGATCGATGCAAGGACCGATATAGTCCTTCCAGATTTGATCATAGATCCGATCCGCGTCAGGCTGCATATCAATATGCTTCACAATGGACGGTGCAATGTCATAATAATCAAGAATCAGCTGCCGCCCGCCTTCCAGATTCGCCATATAGGTATCCCGGTAATGCCTCAGCAGGTTCAGCTCCTCACAATCATCCTGCATTCCCCGTACCTGACATGCGGCAGTCGTGATATAGCACCATTTTCTGTGGAAACCTTTCTCGATATCCTCAAAGTCAGATGCTTTGATATTCGACTTCGGAAAAGCCTCCTTCCACTTTGTCTGGATCTGCTCGATCAATGCATTGGAGGATTCCCCTTTGTACTGCAGAATCGCGGGAAATACATAACCGGCTACCGCGAGAGACTGATTGATGAAGAAGACCTCTTTGGTCCGTCTCGGCGTATTGTCATAGAGTGCTTTTGACTGATCCACGAAGGCAGCAGCCATATTTGAGAGCATGGTCTGTGGTTCCCCGACGGAAAGATACAGCCGTTCAATCGCATCCAGCGTCGGAACCATGGACAGGTAAAACTTCTGGAAGCCTTCCGGATACATTCCCCGCTTGAAGCTTTTGATCAAAAGCTCCGGATCCTTCAGGACAGAAGCCATTCCTTCCATCGCAATCTGATAATCCGTCATATCAGGTTAGTCCTCCTCAAGGTTGGTATAGACTGCCTGAACATCATCACTTTCATCAAGAAGATCAAGAATCCGGTTCAGATTCTTCAGAGCCGTTTCATCTGTAAGTGCGACATAATTCTGCGGAATCATGGTGACTTCAGCGGAAGCCATCGGGATATTCTTTGCTTCCAGCGCTTCGCGGACCTCGGAAAATGCATCCGGATCCGTCATGATCACATAAGAATCGTCTTCTTCCTGAAAATCGTCCGCCCCTGCATCCAAAGCTTCTATCATCAGGTCATCCGCGTCCATATCACATTCTTCTTTGTCTATGATGATCTGCCCCTTCTTGTCAAACATGAAAGAGACGCATCCCGGAGTTCCGACATTTCCCTGGCCCTTCGAGAAGGCGGCGCGCACATCCGCCGAGGTGCGGTTGCGGTTGTCCGTCAGGGCATCCACGATGATCGCAATTCCATTCGGGCCGTAGCCTTCGTAGGTCACCTGCTCATAGTTGACAGAGTCCTGGTTGCCGGCTGCTTTCTTGATACCGCGCTCGATGGTATCGTTGGGCATATTGGATGCCTTTGCTTTCGCAATGACATCACGGAGCTTGGAGTTATTGTTCGGATCCGCTCCTCCTTCTTTGACCGCAATGGCGATCTCTCTTCCGATAATGGTAAAGATCTTCCCTTTTGCAGCATCATTGCGCTCTTTCTTATGCTTGATATTGGCAAATTTGGAATGTCCTGACATAATACTCTCCTTCTACAATCATTCTTTTAATTTTGAAACGTCTACCCAGCCGATCATCGTACCGTTGATACTCAGAATCCGGAACAGAAAGCCCAGATCATGGTCGATGATCTCATTTCCTCTGTCCTGCGCAGTCGGGATGTGCCCGAGCTTCTGGGTCAGATAGCCGCTCAGAGTGTCGTAATCATCCTGCTCGATCCCTGTGCCCAGAGCCTTCCAGACATCTTCCAGAAGGGCCTTTCCATTCAGGCGGAGATGCCCGTCTTTTGATGATGCAATCAGCTTTTCTTCCTGGTCATACTCATCCAGAATATTGCCGACAATCTCCTCGAGAATGTCTTCCATCGTAACCAGGCCGCTGGTTTCCCCATATTCGTTGACAACAATCACCATCTGCTTCCGGCTGTCGCGCATCTGCCGGAACAGATCATCCACATCTACCGTTTCGGGAATGAACTTAACCTCACGCAGAAGATGCGGGATCTGACCGATGCATGTGTCATTATACTGCTCCTTCATATGAAAGAGCATCGCATCCTTCAGATACAGGGCACCGGTAATATTATCGATGCTTCCTTCATACACCGGGAATCTGGAATTCGGCGCGCTGACCATATACCGGATCGCTTCATCCAAAGACAGAGACGCCTCCAGACAGTCCATATCCCCTCTGTGGGTCATGATATCGTCTGCCTGCTTATCATCCAGCTCGAAGATGTTGGAGATCATCTCCGCTTCTTCCTTGTCGATCGCTCCCTGCTCGTGCCCTTCATTGACCATTGAGATGATCTCATCCTCTGTCACTTCATCCTCAAGGCTCCTGGGATCAATCCCTGCAGCTCTTGCCGGCAGACCGGCCAGAAACGACAGCGAAACCGTGAACGGAACTGAAATCGCCGTGAAGATGCGTGCAGGCCTGCTCAGCATGGATGCGGCAGATGTCTTCGCCATCTTGGCCAGAAGCGCCGGCAGCGCAAAACCGAACAGATACACAAGGGCAGTAAGCAGCAATGCGGCAAGAAAACGATTCTGCTTCCAGATGATTAAAAGCGCCGCACACCCCTGTGCCGCGGTCAGGATCTGCCAGAACATCGCCGAGCGAAAGAACTTTGAAGGATTCTCTCTGTCTTCTTTTATCCTTGACAACGCAGGCTCGGGTATCCTGAGATTTCCTTCCTCGTCCGGCATCAGATCGCTGTCCGAGATACCATTCAGCGAGGTATCATATGCTGTCTGTATCGCATCGATCAATATGAGAAAGACCAGAAATGCGCCGCATAAAAGCGGGTCCATACTGTCTGTCATCGACTCCTCTCCTGTGATCCGTCAGAAAAATGAACGGATCCTCCAACTTTTGCTTTTCAGCCTGTGTATGATAATACGCTCCCAGCCTGTGTCCGTCAACCAAGCCGCATATGAGTTTATTCCCGTGAGAGGAATTGTCTCGGCACCCGGCTGTTGATATCGCAGGTAAACTCATAAGGGAAGCGGCCGCTGATTCTGCCCAGCTCTTCAATGGTAATCTCTTCTTCGCCATCCCTGCCCAGGAGCGTAACCTGGTCACCTTCCTTCGCTTCAAGATCGGTGACATCTATCATGAACTGATCCATACAGACTCTGCCGACAATCGGCGCGCTCTTCCCCCGGATCAGAACACGTCCCTGATTGGACAAAAGCCGCGGATAGCCATCCCCGTATCCGACCGGAACAGTGGCAATCCGGCTCCTTCTTTCCGTAATAAATGTTCCGCCGTAGCTGACTGGTGTTCCTTCCGGAACAGTTTTGATATAGGAAATATGACTGATCAGAGTCATGACACGCTTCAGCTTCAGCGCATCCCGGTCAACTTCCTCGGAAGGATAGATCCCGTAGATCGTGATTCCCGCACGTACTGCGTCCAGCTGGAAACTGGTCAGCTCCATAATTCCGGCACTGTTGCAGACATGCCGCATACCGGGGTCAACACCAAGGGACCGGAGCATATGCTCGAATTCCCGGAAACGCTCGAACTGGGTATGGGCAAAGCTCTTGTCTGTCTCATCGGCCTTCGCGAAATGCGTAAAGGTTCCTTCCAGAACAAGATTCTCCAGTCCCGCGCACCTGGCAGCTTCCCGGGCGCCTTCCAAACTGGCGGGAAAACCGATCCGTGACATACCGGTATCCACCGCAAAATGAACCGGCGCCTTTACGCCTGCATTTTTTGCTGCCTCGTTCAGCCTGAGCGCCATGGAATACTTGAACACAGACAGGCGGATCTCATTTCTGACGACAGTATCATAATCCTCAGGAAAAACATAACCGCGACAGCGAATCCCCACAGGTACGCATATTCCTGTACCATACGGGCGATCTGCACGGCACCGTGTCCGTATGCATTGGTTTTAATCACCGCAATGATACGGGTTTCCTTCTTCAGCTTCTGCCGCATGGCTTCCAGATTCGCACCTACCGCGTCAAGATCGATTCTTGCGCATACTCTGCTGTGTTCCATAACCGGTCTCCTGTCAATGATTGATCTTATAGGAAAGCTGCATCAGGCTTTCGGACAAATGAACACTTTGAACCGTCATATAATCCGGGACATCCAGATCTGTACGCGCAAAATTCCAGATTCCCTTTACTCCGCCTTTATCAAGGATCGGGATGATCTTCCTTGCGGCATCCGCCGGAATCGCAATCACGGCGATGTCGATTTGATGGTTCTTCAGATAGGTTTCCATCTCTTCTAAAGGATAGATCATAATATCATTGTCCGGACGATGCAGATGCTTTTCCGGATCCCGGTCAAAAAAAGCCTCGACCTGGAATCCTCTCTTCTGAAAACCGACATAACTGCCAATCGCCCTGGCCAGTCTGCCCGCACCGATCATAATCAGCCGGTACGTCTTGTCCAGCCCAAGAATCTTTCCGATTTCCTCATATAAATATGCAACATTGTAGCCGTACCCCTGTTGTCCAAATCCGCCAAAAAGGTTAAGATCCTGTCTGATCTGGGAAGCAGTGACATTCATCTGCCGGCTTAATTCGGCAGAAGAGATTCTGATCACGCCCTGATCCAGCAGTATACCTAGATAGCGATGATAACGCGGAAGGCGGTTGATCACTGCCTTTGAGATTCCTTTGTTATACATATGGATACTCCTTTATCATACAGCTTGATCCATGAACAAATTAGATCAATGTTATTCTACTTTTTAACAATGTGCTTGTCAAATTCCGCTCAAAGCTGCTGTTTTAAGTCACACCCTGACCAGACATAAGGCATACACAGGGCTCCTGAACGGAGACTTTTGGGGCGCAGAGCGTCCAGTGGACGCTCGTTTTGCGCCGACCGGAGCGGAGCGGAGACTCGTAGTGAAGGAGCCCTGTTATGCCGTAGATGATGGTCAGGGTGTGACTTGGAATACGCAGGCCCCCTCTTGATTTTTCATCATCCATTCAATATAGTTACGATGAGTAAAATGATACCGGATACACAATTTGGAGACCACGATGATTCTGTCCTGTCATAATATCTGCAAATCCTTCGGAACGGATGAGATCCTGAAAGGTGCATCCTTTCATATTCAGGAACATGAAAAAGCGGCGCTTGTGGGCGTGAACGGAGCCGGCAAGACGACGCTTCTTCGCATTATCATGGGACTGGAACATGCGGATGACGGGGAGGTAACATTTGCGAGGGGCTGCTCTGTCGGTTATCTGGCACAGATGAATATGCTCTCCGGCGGCAGATCCATCTATGAGGAAGTCTCTGAGGTGATGCAGCCTGTCATCGATCTGGAGCTTCAGCTGCGGGACATGGAAGAAGAAATGAATCATGCCTCCGCACAGCACATCGATCAGCTTATGGAGCGCTATCACCAGACGCAGACACATTTTGAGCAGATGGGCGGCTATGCCTGGAAAAGTGAGATCAGCGGAGTACTGCGCGGACTCGGTTTCACGGACGATGAGTTCGAAAAGCCCGTGGATACGCTCTCCGGAGGACAGAAAACCCGCGTGGCGCTCGGGAAGCTGCTTCTCCAGGCTCCGGATCTGATGCTTTTGGATGAGCCGACAAACCATCTGGATCTGAATTCAGTGGAATGGCTGGAAAACTATCTTCTGAATTACCGCGGTGCCGTGCTTGTGGTCGCGCATGACCGCTTTTTTCTGAATAAAGTGGTATCCAAAGTTGTGGAGATTGATCAGGGATCTGTTTCCACATACGCAGGGGATTACAGCGCTTATTCCCGGAAGAAGCAGCAAGTCAGGCTTACACAGCTGCGTGCGTGGCAGAACCAGCAGGATCAGATCCGGCATCAGGAGGAAGTCATCGCAAAGCTGAAGCGCTTCAACCGGGAAAAATCCATTAAGCGGGCCGAAAGCCGTGAAAAAATGCTCGACAAGATCGAACGCCTCGAAAAGCCGTCCGAAGCCGCATCAGATATGCACCTGACGCTTGAGCCCAGGGTGGAATCCGGAAAGGACGTTCTGTCTGTTGCGGGCTTGTCCAAGTCTTTTGAGTTCCCGCTGTTTGAGAATCTGGAGCTGGAAATCAAGCGCGGGGAGAAAGTCGCTCTGATCGGCAATAACGGAACCGGAAAGTCCACTTTGCTGAAGATTCTGATCGGACAGATGGAAAGCGACTCCGGGACTGTGACACTTGGGACGAATGTCCACATCGGGTATTATGACCAGGAGCACCAGATCCTGCATCCGGAGAAAACCCTCTTCCAGGAATTACAGGACGCCTGGCCGAATCTGAACAATACGCAGATCCGGAATACCCTGGCTTCCTTTCTCTTTACGAAAGATGATGTTTTCAAGCTGGTGTCCGAGCTTTCCGGAGGCGAAAGAGGACGTCTGTCCCTGGCGAAGCTGATGCTTTCAAAGGCAAACTTCCTGATCCTTGATGAGCCCACGAATCACCTGGATATCCAGTCAAGAGAGATTCTGGAGGATGCGGTCTGTGCCTACACCGGAACTGTACTGTGTGTGTCTCATGACCGCTGGTTCATCAATCGCATCGCGACCCGTGTCATAGATCTGACAGGACGAATCCTGATCAGTTACCCGGGAAACTATGATTACTATCTGGAAAAGCATGAGGAACTGACCCGTCGGTTTGTGTCATCTGACACGCATACCTCAGGCGGTGTCATTCAGTCCTCCAATGCTTCCCACCTTTCCATGGCAGCGCCTGTCTCCTCCTCGGAAGGATCCGCCGGAAAGACAGACTGGGAAAAGAAGAAAAAGGAGCAGGCACTTGCCAGAAAAAAAGAATCCAGGCTCAGTGAACTGGAAAAAAAGATTTCCGCCTGTGAAGCGCGAAGCGCAGAGATCGATGATCTACTGACACGCGAGGAGGTCTTTACGGATCTGGAACAGATCACGAAACTGGCAAAAGAAAAAGAACAAGTTGAAAAGGAACTGGAAACACTCTATGATCAATGGGCAGAGCTTGCCGAAGAATAAACAAAAAGGAGAAATCGACATGAAAGAATACACCCCTGTCAAATCCGGAAAAGTGAGAGAAATCTACGACATCGGAGACAGCCTGATCATTACAGCCACAGACCGCATCTCGGCCTTTGACCATATTCTGAAGAATCAGGTCACGGGAAAAGGCAGAATCCTGACGCAGATGTCAGCATTCTGGTTTCGCTTTACGCAGGATGTGATCCCGAATCATATGCTTTCCGTTGACGCATCACAGATGCCGCTCTTCTTCCGTTCGGAAGACTTTCGCGGAAGATCCATGCTGGTGAAAAAGCTTCACATGCTCCCGCTGGAGTGCATCGTACGCGGATACATTACAGGAAGCGGCTGGGCCAGCTACCAGAAAACACAGACTGTATGCGGCATACAGCTTCCGGCGGGCCTGAAAGAATCCCAGAAGCTGCCCGAGCCGATCTATACGCCGTCTACAAAGGCGGATCTGGGCGATCACGATGAGAATATCTCTTATGAAAAATCCATCGAAGTGTTAGAGAAAGCGTATCCCGGACACGGAGAAGCGTACGCAAAAGAGCTTCGGGATAAGTCCCTTGCTCTTTATACAAAATGTGCGGAATATGCGCTTTCAAAAGGAATCATTATAGCGGATACAAAGTTTGAATTCGGAATCGATGAAAACGGCATCATCACCGTCGCAGACGAGATGCTCACACCGGACTCCTCCCGCTTCTGGCCGCTGGAAGGCTACAAAGAAGGATGCTCCCAGCCCTCGTATGACAAGCAGTATGTCCGGGACTGGCTCAAAGCGCATCCGGACAGCGACTATCTCCTGCCGGAGGACGTCATTGAGAAAACAATCGAAAGGTACGAAGAGGCGTATACGCTTTTGACAAAGTAAAACTTTTGGCGTAGTAAATCAAGAAGGTTTTCGTCATCGTCTGATGCATGAACAGTTTCAGAGAACGCTCTCGCTGCCCATCATGCGCAGCGGATACTAATCTGCCTGCATCGCTTCACTCGCAGGCAGAAAGTACCGGCGCATGATGAGGCCCTCTGAAATCTGTTTCATGCATCTTACTTCTGACGAAAATCTTTTTTCTTCTTACAATTCGTAATCCAGCACAAACCGTTCATACGCGTTGATGATGGTCGTGTCTTTGTGCTGCAGGGTTCGCGGAACATTGTAGGCATAATTCATGTGTACATGTCCATGAACCATGTAGCGGGGATGATACTTCTCAAGCAGCGTGTCAAACACCTGGAATCCGCGGTGCGGCAGGTCGTCCTGGTCATTGACGCCGTGAATCGGGGCGTGTGTGAGCAGAATGTCGAATCCCCTGCTGCGAAGCAGGGACAATCCGGCTCTTCTCACTCTTCTGGCCATCTGCCGTTCCGTGTACTGGTATGGTCCTTCATTATAGAGCATGGAGCCGCCCAGTCCGAAGATCCGGATGCCTTCAAACTGATAGACCTTTCCATCGATATCGATGCATCCGTCCGGAGCATGCCGCCCATAAACACCGTCATGGTTTCCGTGTACATACAGCAGAGGACAATTGGAAAATGTGACCAGGAACGAGAGGTACTGAGGCGGGAGGTCGCCTGCCGACAGGATCAGGTCGATTCCCTTCAGCCTCTCTCCATCATAATAATCCCAAAGCGCTTTGCACGGCTCATCTGCCACGAGAAGTATCTTCATTTCCCACCCGTTATTCTACTGTTGTCATTGCAGGTGTAATGCGTCCCTGCAGTTCCACCTTCTCTCTTGCATCTTCTGTCAGTTCCCAGTTCTGCGGGATGGAACCGATCACACCATCGGCAAGATAATCCATGGTAATAATCTCTTCCGGAGTCAGAGACTGGTCCTTTCTGCCTGCGACGGTCCCATCCTGCCTGTGGAATTGCCCCCAGAACGGATTGAAGTAATCCGCATACATCTGCCCTTTTACAATATTGGTAAGGATCTCGATGCCATGCGGCAGCTCATCCGACATAATCAGATCGATGATTCCGCTGGAGATTCCCCACCAGTAATTGATCGCGCCTTTGGTTTTTGCGCTGCGGTCATTGTCCCAGTTGCCCTGCAGGAAGTCGCGTATGATACGTTCGTAGAACTTTCCCCAGTTCCAGATCGGGGTCGCAAGCCTTTGGGTTAAGCCATTTCCTGTCATGTACAGGCCATAAGCACGGTTTTCCGATGCCGGTGTGATCATATCGGAATCAGATATTACGCAGATGTTTTCCCTCTGAAGCAGTTCCTCGAGGGATTCCGAGTCGGTCTGACTCATCCAGTGCAGATAGACTTTTGCGCTCGGATGCGTCATCTGGGCGCCAAGCGCAAAGGCGTTGATGTCCGCGATGCTGCCGTAATTCGGAAGCGGTGCCTGATAGGCGATCTTTCCGTTCGGCGTCATGGCTCCGGCAATCATTCCGCACAAAAACTTTGCTTCGTACAGTCTGCCGAAGTAAGTGCGCAGCGTCCGGTATGGCTGGCCGACAGAACAGTTGAGAATCTTGACCTCCGGGTGCTCGATCGATGCCTTCAGGCTTGCGGCAAGAAACCGGGTGCTGGTTGTAAAGATCATATGGTAGCCGGAGGCGATGACCGACTCGATCAGTTCCAGGATATCGGAGCTGGATTCCTTCAGGAAGTAAGCGTCCGTATGAATCTGATCGCCGAATACCTGATCCAGCTGCATTCGTCCGAGCTCATGCATGTACGACCAGCTGGAAATCTCGGCAGGCCGGTCATGGATAAATGCCACTTTCAGCTGTTTGACCTTATGAAGTCCGAAGAAGCGGGTGAAAATGCTCCCGCCGCTTTCGTGTGCCGGCTTGAATTCGACTGCTTCATTGGTCAGAACATTTTCCGGCTTATTCGGAAGATTGTCCCAGATCTTATCTATGTCAGCCTTCATCTGCGCAGTACTCTTCTCCAATACCTCAGCATACGGATAAAGAGACAGGTAAAACAGAAGTGCCTCCGCCGGTGAAATGGACAGCTTCTGCCCGCCCTTTGCCAGGAAAATCTCTGTAAACCGGTTGTACAGGGAGCGGAAGTTCATCTTTTCATCGTCTGTCCACTTCTGCCCCTTCGTCTTCCCGACCGCTTCCGTCAGACGGTCATAGCTTCCCTTCTGTGAAAAAGAAAGGTAATTGATCTGGGAATCCTTGTAGAAGGACATAAACTCGTAATAGAGCTGGTTTTCGATCGAATCGCCGGGATAAGGAACAAGACGGGTGACGGTTCCCTCGATCGAATCCGCATGAAAGTACTTCAGAACACTGACACGCTTGTTTCCTTCCAGCACGTAGAACCGATTCATGTATTCATAAGCCTGGATCGGATCTCCGACTCCCTGGTCCAGATGATATTGGACGACACCATCCCATTTTCGCGCGAATTCGCTGTTCTCCGGCATCAGTGGCATGAAGTTCGATGCGAAGGCGGCCTGCCGGCCGGCCGTCTTGGTCCCGACAATCTGCGTCAGGGGAATGCTCACAAGCCCCAACGGCTCCTCCGTCTGTATGGTACGATTGTCCACAATCTCGTCCAGTGCGGGCAGATAAGGATATTCCCCCTTTAGAAGCGACTTGCGGTATGCGGTTTTACCGCTTCTCAAAGCCTTGATATAGTCTTCAGATGCCATTCCATTCTTCCTCCAGCCTCTTTCTGATTGCCAGGATAAATTCCTCACTGTTCAGGGCTTTGACGTGATCCAGCGAGGTGAGCAGTACAAGGTCCTTTGTCATCTCGCCTTCTTCGATGGTGCGGATAACAGCGCGCTCGAGGGCATCCGCGAACTGCTCCAGGTCCTTCAGCGCATCCAGCTGAGCACGTTTCCTCAAAGCACCGGTCCAGGCAAATATCGTTGCGACAGAGTTCGTGGAAGTCTCTTCTCCCTTCAGATAGCGGTAATAATGCCGCTGTACGGTTCCATGGGCTGCCTCGTACTCGTATTTTCCGTCCGGATTCACCAGAACACTGGTCATCATCGCCAGGGAACCGAATGCGGAAGACAGCATATCGCTCATGACATCCCCGTCATAGTTTTTGCAGGCCCAGATAAAACCGCCTTCGCTTTTCATGACTCTTGCCACTGCATCATCGATCAGCGTATAGAAATAACAGATCCCGGCTTTTTTGAACCGCTCCAGATACTCGTTTTCATAGATGCGGTCAAATACTTCACGGAATTTCGCGTCATAACGCTTGGAGATCGTGTCTTTTGTTGCAAACCACAGATCCTGTTTCTCATCGAGTGCGTACTCAAAACAACTGCGGGCAAAGCTCTCGATCGAGCGGTCCAGGTTATGCCATCCCTGAATCACTCCCGGTCCATCAAATTCCTGGATCAGTTCCCGGATCTGCGTACCATCTTCCGCGGTAAATACAAGCTCGGCTTTTCCTTTGCCCGGCACAACAATCTCGGCATTTTTGTAGACATCTCCGTAAGCATGCCTGGCAATCGTGATCGGCTTTTTCCAGGTACGGACATTCGGCTCGATCCCGCGCACGATGATGGGACGGCGGAAAACCGTTCCGTCCATGATTGCGCGGATGGTCCCGTTCGGACTCTTCCACATCTGCTTCAGTCCGTATTCCCTGACGCGGTCCGCATTCGGGGTGATGGTTGCGCATTTTACCGCGACACCGAGACGAAGCGCTGCTTTGGCGGATGCGGTCGTGACCGCATCATCAGTCTCATCTCTGTTTTTCAGACCCAGATCGTAGTATTCTGTTTTCAGATCCACGTAGGGAAGAATCAGGTCCTCCTTGATCATTTTCCAGAGAATCCGGGTCATCTCATCTCCGTCCATCTCGACGAGCGGCGTTTTCATTGCAATCTTATTCAAAGCATTTACTCCTTTATCTTGATAAGACAAGCCCTTCGCACCTGTCGGCTTTGCAGCCACGCGCAGACGAAGGGCCTGATCTGTAACTTTTTCTGCCTGTGCGGCTGCCATGCGATTCCTGGCTCAGCGCGCGAACAGGCTGACATTATGATGCGTTATTATCTTTCAGCACATTCCTGTTCTGAATCAGGTATGTAGCAAGGGATACCAGCGTAAGCACCAGCGAGATCCACTTCAGGATCTGCGCGGCAAGGGAAAGGAATCCGCCGAAGTTTCCGAGCATAAGGATCACCATCAGCATCTGGGAGATGGTCTTGATCTTTCCCCAGAAATTCGCGGCGATCACAACGCCTTTCTCCACTGCGATCAGGCGGAATCCGGAGATAATGAATTCACGGGCAATGATGAGGATGACAATCCAGCTCTCCAGTCTTCCGAGGTCAACCAGACAGATCATCGCGGAGATCACCAGAAGCTTATCCGCAAGCGGATCCATGAACTTCCCGAAGGTCGTGATATAGTTATACCGTCTTGCGATATATCCGTCAGCGGCATCCGTCAGGCAGGCGAGAATAAACACAATCATGGAAAGAATATTGCCCAGCGGCTTCGGAACCCAGAGGATCAGAACCACAACAAGCGGGATCATGAAGATTCTTGCGATGGTAAGCTGATTGGGAACGTTCGGTCCGGGGACCCAGTTTTTCCACGCCTGTCTTCTGGCTTCCCTGGCCTGCTTTTTGGCAGCTTTCTCCGCAGCCTTCTGTTCTTCTCTGGCTTTCTTTTCTTCTGCCAGTCTTGCTTCTTCCTGCGCTTTTCTCTCCGCGGCCAGTTTCGCTTCTTCCTGCGCCGCTCTCTCCGCAGCTAGTCTCGCTTCCTCCTGCGCCGCTCTCTCCGCGGCCAGTTTCGCTTCCTCCTGTGCCGCTCTCTCCGCGGCAAGTCTGTCTTCTTCCTGCCCGGCGATCTCTGCGGATTGCTTCACTTCCTCCATGTTCTCAGTCACTGTCGAAACCGGAGTATCGGCTGTCTCATTGTCAGAAAGAGTATCCTCAACGGAATTCATCGCGTCCGCTTCCGGCATATCAAATGAATCAGAAGCAGCAGCTTCCACATCCGCAGCAGGTGCTGTTTCTTCCGGCGCAGGCGTGCCGGCGCTTTCCTCCAGGAGGCCGGATTCCAGGCTCTCACCATCCGCAAAATAATCGGAACTTTCTTCCGGTGCTGCGCTGCCAAACAGATCCTTATTCTCTTCCATCTGTTTCTCCTTCCCAGGCTTAATCTTCAAGCCCAATCCCTCAAACAAGCTCAGCGGTCAGATCATATGCATCCGCTCCGGTGATCCGCACGCGAACCATATTACCCGTCTCAAGACGGCCCTCACTGTGAACAAAAATATAACCGTCAACGTCAGGTGCGTCGCCGTACCCTCTGCCGATGGATACGTTCTCACCGGGAACAAAGCCTTCGATGAGGACATCCATATCCCGGCCCACCATCTTTTCATTCAGTTCCAGGCTGATCTCCTGCTGAAGCTCCATCAGTTCATCCCTGCGCTGAAGCTTGGTTTCCTCATCGATCTGCCCGTCCAGCGCAGCCGCCGGCGTTCCTTCTTCCTGCGAATAAGGAAACACCCCCAGCCGGTTGAACTCCATCTCATTGATAAACCGGCACAGATCTTCAAACTGCTGCCTGGTCTCACCCGGAAATCCGCAGATCAGGGTCGTCCTGAGAATCAGATCAGGGACATGTTTCCTCAGCTTTGTGATAATCTGCCTCAGATCTTTTTCACTCGTCCGGCGTCCCATCCTTTTCAGGACCTGATCACTGCTGTGCTGGATCGGAATATCAAGATAATGCAAAAGCTTCGGCTCTGTCATCATGCATTCGATCAGCTCGTCATAGATTTCTTCCGGATAACAGTACATGACCCGGATCCAGCGGATGCCTTCGATCTTTGCAAGCGCATGGATCAGAGTATGAAGGCGCTTTTCTCCGTAAAGGTCCGTCCCGTAAAGCGTTGTCTCCTGCGCAACCAGGATCAGTTCTTTCACACCGCCCAAAGCCAGGTCTTTTGCTTCTGTGAGAAGGCTCTCCATAGGGACGGAACGAAATGGTCCCCGCATAGCGGGAATTGCACAGTAGGTACAATGCTTGTCACAGCCTTCGGCGATCTTGAGATAAGCATAATGACCGCCCGTGGTGAGATACCGCTTTCCCTCAGGCAGTGCAATCTTTTTCAGGTTTTCCAGCCGCTCCTCGCGCTTCCCGGCGAGTGCACCGGCTACAACCTCCCGGATCGCGTCATAGGCTGTGGTCCCTACAATGGCATCCACCTCCGGGAGCTCTTTGCGGATCTCCCCGGCATAACGCTGCGCCATGCACCCTGTTGCGATCAGGGCTTTGCACTTTCCCTCCTGTTTATATCTGGCCAGCTCCAGAAGATTCTGTATGGACTCTTCCTTTGCTTCCGTAATAAAACAGCAGGTATTGACGATAATGACATCTGCTTCTCTCTCATCATCCGTCAGAAGATAATCTTCCCCGGACAGAAGGCTGAGCATCTTTTCCGCGTCAACACGGTTCTTGTCACAGCCCAGAGATACAAACAGGATCTTTGGCTTTGACTGTGTCACTGATCGACTTCCGCCTCCCGGGATCTTTCATCAAGGATCTCCTGTGCCTCTTCTGCAGAAGGAACATTTTCTTCCACGAAACGATCCACCATCTGAGAGATCTCACGGGCGTCTTCCAGGTTTTCATCCTGAGAGACGATCCGGATCAGACCCTCTTCCAGTTCACTGACAGCTTCCGAAAGAGGCTTTCTGCCGCCCTCCAGAGTGCTGTGTGATCCATTCCCCACGATCTGTCTGGCACGTTTTGCAGTAGCCATGACGATCGAATAGCGGGAATTGATGACAGGCGTATCATCCTCGGAATCCTGATTGATAATCTTCATTAATTCTGTATATGACGGATGCAGCATATTGGTTCATTCTCCTTTTTCTGACAAGTTGGTAAGTTCCTTGGTTAATTTGCGGATAAAGGGAAGATTGCTTCTCACTCTCAGGCGCTGCGCGCGAATCAGAGCATGGAGATTCGCTGCGCATTCATCCACATCGTTATTGACGATGATGTAATCATACTGTGACACGCAGACCGCTTCCTGTGCGGCACGAAGCATTCGTTTCGCAATGACCTCATTGGTCTCAGTGCCTCTGCCCTTCAGCCTTTCGTGGAGGATCTGCGCTCCGGGCGGAAGCATATAGATCAGAATTGCATCGGGAACCTTCTTCTTAATATTCAGAGCCCCCTGCACCTCGATCTCGAGGATGACGTCAAATCCCTGATCCAGCTTTTCCTCGACATAGGCTCTTGGTGTGCCGTAATAATTCCCGACATAGGTGGCGTACTCGAGAAGTTCATCATTCTGAATCATCTCCTCAAATCGTTCTTTGGAAACAAAGAAATAGTGAACACCGTCCACCTCGCCGGGACGCGGTTGGCGTGTTGTAGCCGACACAGAGTACGCATATCCTTCCTGCGTCTCAAACAGCGTCTTCAGAACCGTTCCCTTTCCGACTCCTGCAAAGCCGGACAGCACGATCAGACTTCCTCTTGTTTTCATCCTATTCAGCCTCCCTGTCCGATCAATGCGGGTGCCCCGACGAGTCTTCTTCCGATCGTATCCGGGACAAGACTGGAAAGAACAACCCGGTCATTCTCACATACAATCACTGCCTTTGTCTTTCTTCCGGCAGTGGCGTCTACGACTTTGTCCTGCTCTCTGGCTCTTTGCACAAGGCGCTTGATCGGAGCCGCGTCCGGACTCACGATGGAAATGATCTTGTCCGCGTTCACCAGATTGCCAAATCCGACATTGATAAACTGATTATTCAATATTCTGCACCTGCTCCCGGATCTTCTCAATCAGAGTCTTGAGATCAATCGCGAAATTACTGGTATCCAGGTCATTTGCCTTGGAAAGAATGGTATTTGCCTCACGGTTCATCTCCTGCGCGATGAAGTCCAGCTTGCGGCCGATATCATTCCCCTTCTCCAGCTCCTTTTTCATGGTATCGATATGGCTTCTGAGCCTGACGGTTTCTTCGTCCGTTGCAAGCTTATCCGCAAAAAGAACCACCTCCGCAGCCAGGCGGCTCTCATCGATCTGGTTATCCTCCAGAAGAGTGGCGATCTTCTCCTTGAGCCGGAGCTCATATGCGGAAATGATCTCCGGATACCTGTCGGCAATGGCATCGACCAGCGTATTCATCTGGGACAGCTTCTCCACCAGATCTGATTTGAGGTTTTCGCCCTCTCTGGTTCTTGCTTCCAGAAGCATCTCCAGGGCCTGGTCCACTGCCTGCTTCAGAACATTCCAGACCTCATCCTCATCCATAGAATCCTGTCTGAGGCGGAAGATCTCCGGCTGTGCGCCGAGCCTTGCGGCCGTGAGGTCATTCGTCAGATGAAAGCGCTCCGCCATTCTGGCGTAGGCGTCCACATATTCCTGCGCAAGATGCTCGTTAAACTGCAGATCATACTCTGCTTCCCCGAGAATCTCATAGGTGACAAAGACGTCAACCTTTCCTCTGCCGAGATACCGTTTCAGTTCAGAGCGGATCGAAGTGTCCAGATATGCATACTCCTTCGGAATCCGGATATTTGCGTCGAGATAGCGATGATTCACACTCTTCATCTCAACGGTAAACTTCAGAGAATCTGAGGAGAACTCGCCGCGGCCGAAACCGGTCATACTTTTCATCATCTTGGGTCATCCTTACTGTCAGAACACACGTCTCAGATATGAGACAGATTACGAATACACATAAAGATACAGAAAACATTATATGACAAGGGTTCTTTCAAAGTCAATGCAGAGTGTGTTATCATCAGGGAGGAATCGTTTGATGCTGTCAGTCAGCCTCAGGAATTGCTTGATGATGGAGATGAAAACATATGGCTCTGGACGGAATCACCGTTGCGAATATTGTTTCTGAAATGAATGCCGTGATGTGCGGGGCCCGGATCAATAAGATCGCCCAGCCGGAGGCGGATGAGATTCTGCTTACGGTAAAGACACTGCAGGGCCAAAGGCGGATCCTGATGTCTGCTTCTGCTTCTCTTCCGCTGATTTATTTCACGCAGAAGAATAAACTCAGTCCGATGAAGGCACCGAACTTCTGCATGCTGCTGCGCAAGCATATCGGCAGCGCAAAGATTCTTCGTGTGTGGCAGCCCTCCCTAGAGCGCATCATTCATTTTGAGCTGGAGCATTATGACGAGATGGGAGACCTGAAGAAAAAGGACCTGGTCCTGGAGCTGATGGGGAAACACTCGAATCTGATCTTCTGCGATGACAACGGAACGATCATAGACTCCCTCAAGCATATCTCCGCGCAGACCTCATCCGTCCGGGAGGTGCTGCCGGGCCGGGACTACTTTATTCCGAAGACACAGGAAAAGATGGATCCTCTGACCGCGGATAGGGAAGGCTTTCTGTCGGTGGTGTTTTCAAAACCACTGCCCGTCTATCAGGCGATTTACCAGTCCTATACCGGGATCAGCCCGGTGATTGCCCAGGAGCTTTGCTGCCGGGCGCATATTGAGAGTGACCAGAGCGCGAAGGAGCTTTCCGAGGAAGAACAGCTTCACCTTAGCAGAATTTTCCTCGAACTGATGGAGGATGTTAAGGAAGAACATTTCAGCCCGAATATCATCTACGATGCGCAGGGCGCTCCCGTCGAGTTTGCCGGCGTGTCCTTGTCCATGTACGCGGACCTGAATCCGAAAAGCTATGGTTCCATCTCGGAGGTTCTTGAGACCTACTATGCACAGAAAAATGATGTCACCCGGATCCGCCAGAAAAGCGCGGATCTCAGACACCTGGTCAACACCATGCTGGAGCGGGAGGCAAAAAAGCTGGATCTGCAGAGACGGCAGCTGAAGGATACCGAAAAACGCGATAAGTATCGCCTGTACGGAGAGCTCCTGCATACCTGGTCGTACGGGATTGAGCCGGGAGCATCCTCTGCGCTTGTGCCCAATTACTATGACAATGACAAAGAGGTGAAGATCACGCTGGATCCCAATAAGTCCGCTTCCGAAAATGCGCAGCGCTATTTTGAAAAATATGAGAAGCTGAAGCGAACCTACGATGCCCTGAGCGAGCTGATCCATCAGACAAAAGCAGATGTCGATCAGCTGGAATCTGTTAAAACATTTCTGGAGCAGGCGCAGAGTGAAGCGGATCTGAACCAGATCCGGGAGGAGCTTGCCGAATCCGGATATATCAGGAAACATGACACGCAGAAGAAAAAGGGCGCCTCGCGCCCTGAAAAATCCCGCCCCTGGCATTACCAGACAGAGGATGGCTATGATATCTATGTCGGGAAAAACAACCTCCAGAACGATGAACTGACATTCCGGTTCGCGAATGCTTCAGACTGGTGGTTCCATTCCAAGAAAGCGCCTGGTTCCCATGTCATAGCAAGAAGAAAGGACGGCCAGGAGCTTCCGGACCATATCTTCGAGCTGGCCGCAGGAGCAGCTGCCTACTACTCCAGTGCCAGAGATGCCGACAAGGTAGAGATCGACTATGTACAGCGCCGCGAGGTGAAGAAGCCAAATGGCTCCAAGCCCGGATTTGTCGTGTATTACACGAATTATTCGATGACGGTGCGCCCGGACATCTCAAAGCTGTCACTTGTCCCCTGAATATATTCAAGAACGCCAACGGGATTGTATATGGTTTTCCATACACAATCCCGTTGCATCTGTAGTGGTTATTAAGGTTTACTTTGCCACGATATTAATGATCTTCTTCGCGACAAAGATCTCCTTGAGAATCGTCTTTCCTTCCAGCTTGTTTCCGAGAACTTCTTTGGCCTTCGCAATCGCCTCTTCCTTTGTAACATCAACAGGAAGCTTGATGACAGCCTTCGTTTTGCCCATCATCTGAACCGGATACTCAATCTCATCTTCCTTCATGGCTTCCTTGTCACAAACCGGCCAGGCCTGATGGAATACGGAATCATCATGTCCCAGCTCTCTCCAGAGTTCCTCGCCGATATGCGGGGCGAAGGGAGCAAGCATCAGAACAGCATCCTCCAGCGTACGGGTATCGATTCCGCCTTCCGTCTGGTTCAGCTTCACAAGGGCATTCGTATATTCCATGAATCCGGAAACAACCGTGTTCAGGGAAAAGCTCTCAAACCTTTTGCTGATGGTGTCGATCATCTTATTGTGAACTCTTGCCATTTCACGGCTTGGCTGAAAGTCCTTCTTGTCCTTATTCTCCATCACCAGATTGTAGAATCTGGACAGGAAACGGTAGACACCGTCGATTCCTCTGTCGTCCCATTCCGCATCCAGTTCCGGCGGACCGACAAAGAGTTCATACATACGCAGGCTGTCACAGCCATAGCTCTCTACCAGATCATCCGGGCTGATGACATTTCCCTTGGACTTCGACATCTTGATGCCGTTTTTGCCGGTGATCATGCCCTGGTTGAAGAGCTTGGTAAACGGCTCATCAAAATCGATAACTCCGATATCATGCAGGAACTTTGTCCAGAAACGCGAATACAGCAGATGAAGAACCGCATGCTCAACGCCGCCGATATACATGTCAACCGGCAGGTACTTGTCAGCCTTTTCTCTGGAGACAAGCTCTTTGTCATTGTGCGGATCCACATAGCGCAGGAAATACCAGGAGGAGCCGGCCCACTGCGGCATGGTGTTCGTCTCTCTCTTGGCTGCCTTTCCGCACTTCGGGCAGGTGCAGTTTACCCAATCGTCCATGTGTGCGAGCGGTGACTCTCCGGTATCGGTAGGCTCATAGCTCTTGACGTCCGGAAGCAGAACCGGAAGATCTTCCTCCGGAACCGGAACATTTCCGCAGTCAGGGCAGTGAATGATCGGAATCGGCTCTCCCCAGTATCTCTGTCTGGAGAAGACCCAGTCACGCAGCTTGTAGTTGACAGTCGCTTTGCCGATTCCCATCTTCTCGACAATGTGCGGAGCTTCTTTCTTCATCTCCGCACAGTCTCTTCCATTCCAGTCGCCGGAATTGATCAGGACGCCGCTGACCGCTGTAGTTGCCTCGGTCATGTTCTCGATCTCCTTTCCATCCTGGGAAATGACCTGGATGATCGG
>CADBZI010000044.1 GCA_902799015.1 uncultured Lachnospiraceae bacterium
AAAACCCTGCTTCTGACAGGACTTCAGGTGATATACGAGAAAAATGTCTAAGAGGAGGATACCGACATGACAGTTCCGGAAAAGCTGAGCGCGCTGCGCGCGTGCATGCGCGAGGAAGGGATCGACGCTTATCTGGTGCCGACGGATGATTTCCACGGATCGGAATATGTGGGAAGCCATTTTAAGTGCAGAGAATATCTGACCGGGTTTACCGGGTCTGCAGGCACCGCGCTGGTGCTGTCGGACAGCGCTTATCTGTGGACGGACGGAAGATATTTCCTGCAGGCCGGCCGCCAGCTTGCGGGAAGCCAGATCACGCTGATGAAGATCGGGCAGGAGAAGGTTCCCGGAATCCGGGAGTTCCTTGCGGAGCATCTGACGGCGGGACAGACCGTCGGATATGACGGCCGGTGCATGACATACGCGAAGGCGAAAGAGCTGCACAGCGAGCTGGAGAAACATCAGATTCACTGCAAAGGATGCCGGGAAGACGGGCCACTGGATCTTGTAGGACAGATCTGGGAAGACCGTCCGCCGCTTCCGTGCGAAAAGGTCTGGCAGCTGGAGGAGTTTTATACAGGAAGGAGCCGTCAGGAGAAGCTGAGCGATCTTCGCGCGGCAATGAAGAAGGAGGATTGCAGCCGGCATATCATTGCTTCGCTGGATGATATCGCATACCTGCTGAACCTGCGCGGAAGCGACATGTTGTACACCCCGGTTTTCCTTTCTTACCTTGTGGTAGAAGCGGACAGGGCAGATCTGTACGCTGACCGGAGGGCATTCCCCGAAGAAATCGAGGAAGCGCTGCGGCAAGATGGCATCACGCTCAGGCCTTACGAAGACATATACCGTGAGGTAAGGCAGATTCCGGCAGGCAGCCGCGTCCTGCTCGATCCGGCGAGCATCAATGATACGCTGTGGACCTCAATGGAACACTGCGTATGCGTCGCCAGGCCAAATCCTTCGATTCTGATGAAGGCTGTCAAAAATGCGGTTGAAATGCGCCACATGCGGGAAGCGCATGTGAAGGACGGTGCTGCGGTCTGCCGGTTCATTTACTGGCTGAAGGAGCAGATGAAGCATCCGGATGCGGCGCATCCGGTCACGGAGCTTTCCGCGTCCGAAAAGCTTTTGTCCTTCCGGAAGGAGATGGAGAGTTTTCTGGAGCCGAGCTTTGAGACGATCGCTTCCTACGGTGCGCACGGCGCGATCATCCACTACAGCCCGACCGCTCAGTCCGACATTGCGGTGGAACCGAGGGGATTTCTTCTGGTGGATTCCGGCGGTCAGTATCTGGAGGGCACGACAGATATTACCCGGACGATTGCATGCGGCCCTCTGACCGGGAAGGAGAAGGAGTTTTACACGCGGGTTCTGCGCGGCTGCCTGAATCTCGGAGCGGCAAGATTCCTGTATGGGTGCACCGGAATGGCATTTGACTATCTGGCACGTCAGCCGCTGTGGGAGATCGGAGCTGACTACAACCACGGGACCGGCCACGGCGTGGGCTTCCTGCTGAATGTACATGAAGGACCGAACAGCTTCAGCTACAAGATCATGCAGGGACGGCCGCTGCCCTGCGTGCTGGAGGAGGGCATGATTACCTCGGATGAACCGGGGATCTATTTCGAAGGAGAGTTCGGTGTCCGGTGCGAAAACCTGATGCTCTGCGTGAAGGATGAGAAAAATGCATACGGCCAGTTCATGCATTTCGATACGCTGACCATGGTACCGTGGGAACTGGATGCCGTTGTGCCCGATCTTTTGAATGAGCGGGAGAAGGAGCTCCTCAATGCCTATCACGCGAAGGTGTATGAGCAGATCTCGCCGTATCTGAAAGGCGCCGAGAAGGAGTGGCTCCGGGAGGCGACCCGCGCCATCTGAGATGCAGACAGAGTACTGGACGGACGATTCCGTGCAGGGATAGAATAGGAACACATCATATCAACAGCAAGGAGGAAAGTGGTTATGGCAGAGAAAGATCAGGCATGCGCAAGCGCGTCTTCCTGTTCCAGGGAGAGCTGTGAGGGATGTCCGAGCAGGGGCGGAGCAGAGGGACCTCAGTCCTTCCGCGTCCCGCAGAACGCAAACAGCAATATCCGGCACGTGATCGGTGTCGTCTCCGGCAAGGGAGGCGTGGGTAAGTCCCTCGTGACAGCATCCCTGGCAAATGCACTTGCCAAAAGCGGTGCGCGCGTCGGAATTCTGGACGCGGATATTACGGGTCCGTCGATTCCGAAGATGTACGGCCTGACCGGTCCGGCGGAGGTGATCAGTGAAACACAGATTCTGCCTGGAATCGCGGAAAATGGGGTGAAGGTGATGAGCCTGAACCTGATCATGGAGGATCCGGAGCAGGCGGTCATCTGGAGAGGCCCGATCATCGCAGGGGTTGTCAAACAGTTCTGGACGGATGTCGTGTGGGGAGAACTGGACTATCTGCTGGTCGACATGCCTCCCGGAACCGGTGATGTTCCGCTGACGGTATTCCAGTCGCTCCCGGTGGATGGCATCTTCATCGTGACCAGCCCGCAGGACCTTGTCCACATGATCGTGACAAAAGCACTGAATATGGCGAAGCTTATGGATATTCCGGTGCTGGGCGTGATTGAAAACTACAGCTATCTCACATGTCCGGACTGCGGGAGAAAGATCGAGGTATTCGGAAAGAGCAGGATCGAAGAGATCGCGGCAAAAACCGGCCTTGCGCTTGCCGGCCGGATTCCGATTGAGCCTTCCTATTCAGAGAAGGCGGATGAAGGAAAGTTTGCCCAGGTGGACAATATGTACATTCACGAAGCGATGGATTGCCTGAGAAAGGTGAATTAATCCTGCTTCGGGCGGATCAGCAGATAATCCGTCAGCTCCATCTGAGTTCCTTCTGTCACGAGACTCTGCATCTGGGGATCACTGCCGTACTTTTTGATGATGTTATGGACCGTACCGTGGGCAAGCCCCGTGTGGGCCGCGATCTCACGAATATAACATCCTTTTCTGCGGAGTTTCAGGACAATCAGGATGACCCGTTCATCGACCTTACTGGGCGGGGCGCTGTCAGGGCGCCCTGCCTTTTCTGTCTGTGCCCGGTGGGAACGGCGGTTTTTCTTGATCGCCTTATCCATCAGATCCACGAGGTCATTGATCTCCCCGAGCCTGTCATCATCCGGGATGACAAAGCGCTCAATCTGCACCGCCTGCTTTGCGTCCTGGCTCAGATCATTCATTCTGGCACGCATCATTTCCATCTCCAGCGCAGCGCTTTTCACCTGACTCTTCAATTCTGAGATCTGCTTATTGAGACTATCGATCATTTCCTTCGGATCTGCCATAACCTGCTCAACTCCCATGCGGCCGGGCGCGCGCAAGAGGCTGCGTACCCGAATGATTGTGTGATGCTCTTTCTGCATCAGTATATCATAAAAAAGGCAGAAAAGGTCTGTCGCTGCCCCTCATGCAAACTTGTTGTGTCGTGCCCTGAAATGCGCTACAATATATAGAACCATGCCATTCGCATGTGATTGGAGGGGATTATGAAAAAGAGTAGATGGATTGCTTTCATGGCAGCGGCGAATCTTTTCGCGGCGGCCTTCGCGCCGGGTGTGCCGGCTGAGAACATCACGATCATCGGCACGGAGGAATCTGAGATCGAAACGGAAGCGGAGGATGCGGCTGGCATGCCGGGGGAAACCGCAGGCCCGGATGATAATGCAGACACGGCGGGAGCGGCCGGTTCCGCGCAGCAGCCTCTGAATCCGGCGGATGAGAATATCACCGCTCAGGATGCGGTAGAAGCTGCCAGGACACTGTATTCGCAGATGCAGCATTATGCCGACGTGAATGACAACAGCAGCTTCCGCGCTTTGTTTGAGAACGGGGCTGACGCAAAGACCATCCAGGATCAGCTTCAGGCAGTGAAGTCTTCTCTGAGCGATACTTCCAATCTGGAGCACCACGCAGATCTTTGTTTCTTTGATCCTACCCAGGATAAAACCAAGAGCCCGTATTACTTTGCGGTAGCGCTTTGTGACTACGACGTAGACCTTTCAGGCGCGGTTTCATGGTATTCCACACTCATGCGGCTGGCGAAATATGAGGACGGATGGAGAGCAAGCATCTCACCCGCGGGGGATCTGCTCGCGGAGAATTATCCGGACAGCTATACGGCTGCTTCCGAAAGCGGAAGAAATGCGGTCGACCTCTATCCTTCCCTGGGCATGCGGTTTGCGTCAGGCGCGGTTTTTGAAGGCGCGCTGTACGCGCTGCCAAACCTGCTGTGGCAGGAGGAGGACGGCAGCGTTCAATGTGCGGTCTGGGTTGCCAACGGAACCTCCTCTTCCAAGTGGTGTGATACCATTGACCTGGTTGTGACGGACAAAGACGCCGGAGATGTCATGAAGGTGAATGTCCCGGTACAGGCAGCACTGGAGGGCGGACAGTCCTCCATGGTTACCTGCACCATACCGGCAGAATATATTGATTCAGGGAAAAAGGAGTGGATCGGGATCAGTGTCAATTCCAATCTGAAATATCAGTAAGGGAACGGTCCGTTTGTTTCGGTTTCCGAGACCAGGCATCTGATGTCAGGCAGCTTATGACGTATCGTGACAGCTTCTGAATAAAACAGTTCACGGGGGAAGTATGAATATTTGCAGAAAGTGCGGCGCAGTACTGAGGGACGGGGATAAGTACTGCAGCAAATGCGGCGCGAGAGCGCCCAGTGCAAGGAACCAGGAGCGAAAGCAGAAGGCGCAGAAAAAGAAGCAGAGCAAGGAGATCACTTTCCGGACGAAGCCGGCCAACAGCAGGGGATACCGGGAGAATTTCGAGGAAGGAGAGAACCGGTCTCAGGCTTTGCTTGTCACCGTGACGATTCTTGTCGTCATGATGCTTGCGGTCGCGGCTTTCGCTGTGTTTTATTTTATGAAAAAGAGATCCCAGGCCGGGGGAGGCGACTACAGCAGCGCGATCCAGATCATCACGGAGAACACCGCACAGGAAACTGCCGCGGCGGCCGGGGAAGCGCCGCAGGATGCGGCAGCAGGGCAGAGTGAAGCGGCGCAGTCTGAGCCGGCAGCTCCTCAGCCTGAGTCGGCCGCACCTCAGAGCGAAGCGGCTCAGCCTGATGCAGCCGCGCCGCAAAGCGAGGAAGCCAAGCCCCAGAGTGAAGCACCTGCGCAGAGCGAGACTGCTGTGCCGCAGAGCGAAACAGCGCAGCCAGAGAGTGAGACAGAGACGGAGAAGCCGCCTGAAACAGAACGTGTGACACCGGCAGCGGCGGATGTGATCGACCCGGCGCAGATTCAGTCGATCCTTGACAGCGAATCCACTGCAAGCTCCGCAGAAGTCTATGTCTATGATCTGAAGCACGACAGCGAAGCGGCATTGAATGACTGCACACAGCCGATGTATGCTTCCGCGCTGATCACTGTGCCGATCCTCTATACGGCGGCAAGCAGGATTGATGAAGGCGCAATGACGCTGGATGATCCGATTCCCTATGTGACGTCGATCGGCGGAAGAGGGGAGATGACGACGGAGCAAAGAGACGGACTGGATTTTCCGCTGTCGTTCTACCTGCAGACCATGACCAACTATTCAGACAACAATTGTGTGAATATCCTGATCAATCACATTGGACTGGACACCATCAATGCGGTGTGCCAGGGGGCAGGATATGCGTCCGTCAACATGGAGCGCGGACTGGTTGCCGATGACCCGGGCGGACTGGACAATTACATATCCGCGAAGGATGTTACCATGATGGTGAAGGACCTCTATACCGGGAAGTTCTCTTCCGTCGGGGAGGATTACATGCGGACCTACTTCCGCATCAATGAGGGCGACAGCCTTCCGACGCTGATCGGACTGGCTCCGGGCCTGGCGGATGCAGGCGCGGTTCTGAACCAGAACGGTCACGGGATGACACGCTATAACGAGATTGCGCTGATCGAAGACAATGGTGCCCTGTATATTCTGACGATTATGCTGTACGGAGACAGCGGTATGATCTACAGTCCGGCTGTCACGGATATCGCGGAATATGTCAGCACCGCCATGGCGGGATGAGGGCAGCAGAATAAGACAGGAAGAAAAAGCAGTAAGAAAAGCAACAGGAAAAGCAATAAGATAAGACAGGAAGGAGACAGAATCAGATGGGCAACGTCCGCCGCATATTTGCAGAAAAGAAAGAGGCATTCGCGCCGCGCTCGCATGACCTGGCGCATGAGCTTCGCAGCTATCTGGGACTGAAGAACCTGACGGGTGTGCGGATTCTGATCCGTTATGATATTGAGAATCTTCCGGAGGAGGTTTATCTTCACGCGAAGAATACCGTATTTTCCGAGCCGCCGGTGGATATCCTGTATGAAGAGCAGTTTCCGCATGATGCCGACGACCGGATCTTTGCCGTGGAGTTTCTTCCGGGACAGTTTGACCAGCGGGCGGATTCCGCGATTCAATGTGTCCGGCTGCTGGATGAGAGGGTGGAGCCTCTGATCCGCACTGCGACGGTCTATGTTTTGAGCGGAACGGTGAGCGAGGAAGAATTTGCTCTGATTCAGGAGTACTGCTGCAATCCGGTGGATTCGAGAATTGATACCGCCCCGAAGCCGGTGACGCTGGAACAGAAATTTGACACCCCGCCGGATATCAGCGTCTTCGAGGGCTTTTGCACGATGGACGAAGAAGCCTTCCGGGCATTGTATGACAGTCTGAATCTGGCGATGACCTATGCGGACTTCCGGTTTATCAGGACATATTTCGACAAGGAACTCCGACGCGATCCGACCGTTTCGGAGATTCGCGTGCTGGATACTTACTGGTCCGATCACTGCAGGCATACCACCTTTTCTACGGAATTGAAGCATATCACGCTGGACGAGGGCGATTACCGCGCGCCTGTGGAGGCGGCGCTGAAGGAGTATCTGGAAGACCGCGCCGATGTGTACGGCAGCCGGGACGACAAATATGTCTGCCTGATGGATCTGGCCGTTATGGGCGCGAAGAAACTGAAAAAGGACGGTCTTCTGAAAGATCAGGAGGAGACAGACGAGATCAACGCCTGCTCGATCATTGTGCCGGTCACCGTGGACGGACAGGAGAAGGAGTATCTGGTCCAGTTCAAAAATGAAACCCACAATCACCCGACGGAGATCGAGCCTTTCGGCGGCGCTGCAACTTGTCTGGGCGGTGCGATCCGTGATCCCCTGTCGGGGAGAGCCTATGTCTACCAGGCGATGCGTGTGACCGGCGCGGCGGATCCGCGCGCCGGCATCGAACAGACGATGAAGGGCAGACTGCCCCAGAAGAAGCTGGTCCGGGAAGCAGCCCGCGGCTACAGCTCCTACGGCAATCAGATCGGCCTTGCCACGGGATATGTCAGGGAGATCTACCATCCGAATTATGCGGCCAAGCGCATGGAGATCGGTGCCGTGATTGCGGCAGCTCCCCGGGAAAATGTGATCCGTCAGATGCCGGAGAGCGGCGACGTGGTCATTTTGCTTGGCGGAAGGACCGGAAGAGATGGAATCGGCGGCGCAACCGGATCCTCCAAGGCGCATACGACCTCCTCGATTGAAACGTGCGGAGCCGAGGTTCAGAAGGGAAATGCGCCGACAGAGCGCAAGATCCAGCGTTTGTTCAGCCGGAAGGAGGTTTCCCGGCTGATCCGCAAGTGCAATGACTTTGGCGCCGGCGGTGTGGCGGTTGCGATTGGCGAGCTTGCGGACGGACTGCGGATCGATCTGGATCGGGTACCGAAGAAGTACGCCGGCCTTGACGGAACCGAGCTTGCGATCTCAGAGTCGCAGGAGAGAATGGCGGTTGTCGTGGCGCCGGAGCATGCGGAACAGTTTCTGGAGTTTGCTTCCCAGGAGAATCTGGAGGCGGTTCCTGTGGCAGTTGTCACAGACGATGCACGTCTTGTCATGAACTGGAGAGGGAAAACGATCGTTGACCTGAGCCGTGCATTTTTGAACACCAACGGAGCGCACCAGGAGACGGATGCCAGGATTGTGATGCCGCAGGGAGAGAGCTTCTTTGCGAAGAAGCCGCTTCCGGAAGAAAAGGTAAAGGACCTTCTGTTTGAGAGACTGTCGGGACTGAACGGCTGCTCTCAGAAGGGCCTTGTGGAGATGTTTGATTCCACCATCGGCGCAGCAACTGTCCTGATGCCGTTCGGAGGAAAGTATCAGAATACCCCGACGCAGGTGATGGCAGCCAAGATTCCTCCGCTGGAGGGAGAGTGCGATACCGCTACGCTGATGGCGTACGGATTTGACCCGTATCTGTCCTCCTGGAGTCCGTTCCACGGCGCCTCGTGGGCAGTCGTTGACTCGGCCGCGAAGATTGCCGCTGCCGGCGGTGACTGGTCCAGGATTCATTTTACGTTCCAGGAGTACTTCGGCAGGATGTCGGAGGATCCGAAGCGGTGGAGTCAGCCTCTGAGTGCGCTGCTCGGCGCGTACCGCGCGCAGAAGGCGCTGGGACTGGCTTCGATCGGCGGCAAGGACTCCATGAGCGGCTCCTTCGGCGGGATCGATGTGCCGCCGACCCTTGTGTCCTTTGCGGTGTGCGCGGACAAGGCCTCGCATATCATCAGCCCGGAGCTGAAGGAAGCAGGGAGCAAGCTTGTCCTGATTGACGTGAAGCGGGATGCCTATGATCTTCCGGATTATGAATCGGTGATCCGGCAGCTTAGCGCGCTGCGCGAGGATATACGCAATGGCAGAGTCCTGAGCGCATACGCGCTTGACGCAAACGGAATGCTGCATGCCGCCTGCCAGATGGCCTTTGGCAACCGGATGGGCTTCCGGATCGAGCACAATGTGGCTCCCGAGGATCTGTTTGATCCCCGGTTCGGATCCATTCTGTGCGAGGTGAAGGACGGACAGGTTCAGAACCTGCAGACAGAGTATACGCTTGTGGGTGTTGTGGAGGATACCGGCTGCGCAGAATACCGCAGCATGAAGGTCGCGCTGCAGGATGCGCAGGAGTGCTGGGGCGCTTCCCTGGAGAAGATCTTCCGCACCCGCCCGGTGGAGGAGCCGTCCGAGTCGGCGCATTTCCCGGAGGGAATCTCGCTGTATGAGCCGGAGCGTGTGCCCAGGGTATCCGTAGCTGCGCACGGACTGGCGAAGCCGCGGGTATTTATCCCGGTTTTCCCCGGAACCAACTGTGAGATGGACAGTGCAAGAGCTTTTGAGCGCTCCGGCGCGGTCACGGATGTACGCGTATTCCGGAATCTTTGCTCAGAGGACATCCGGGAAAGCGCGATCGCTTATGCCCGCGCGATTGATCAGGCTCAGATTCTGATGTTCCCGGGAGGATTCTCCGCCGGCGATGAGCCGGATGGGTCCGCAAAGTTTTTCGCGGCGGCATTTCAGAATGAACGTGTGAAGGAAGCGGTGGATCGTTTCCTGAATGAAAGAGACGGCCTGATCCTCGGAATCTGCAACGGGTTCCAGGCGCTGATCAAGCTGGGGCTTGTGCCGGAGGGCAGGATCAGTCCGCGCAGGGAGGACAGCCCGACGCTGACATTTAATACATTGCACCGGCATATCTCCCATATGGTCTGTGTAAAGGTGATGTCCGCAAAGAGCCCGTGGCTTGCCGGCACGCAGCCGGGAGGGGTGTATACCAGCCCGGCTTCTCACGGGGAGGGCAGATTCATCGCATCGAAGGAGTGGATCGACAGGCTGTTTTCCAATGGACAGGTTGCGACGGTGTATTGCGATCCGGATGGCCGCCCGGTGGAAGATCCTGCGTGGAATATCAATGGTTCCTTCGCCTGCATAGAGGGGATCACCAGCCCGGATGGCAGGGTATTCGGAAAAATGGCGCATATTGAAAGACGAGGACAACATGTTGCAATCAATATCACCGGCGAGCAGGATATGAAGGTGTTTGAGAGCGGCGTGAAGTATTTCTCCTGAAGGAAAAAGACATGGATAACGAGGAAATCAGAAAACTGCTCCAGGAGCTGAAGGAATCATCCGATGAAAGCTCTGCTGTCAGAAGCAAGGTTGTGAAGATCCATATGGACACACCGGAAGAGGCAGAGCGCCGCCAAAGGGCGAAAGAGCGAGAGCGCGAAAAGGAAGCCAGAAAAAAGGCGCAGGAGCTGGCGAAGCAGCAGGCGGAAGAGGATGCAAAGCGCCTTGAGGCGGAGCGGGCCGCGAAGCGGGTCGTGGAAGAAGCCAAGGCACAGGCAAAGGCCGGATTCGCCGCTGATCTGGACGAGGCGATTATGGCATCGGATACGCTGTTCCCGGATCCGGACAAGAGCGGGGAAGAAGCGGATGATCTGAACCTGAGCTGGGAATATGAGAAGCCTGAGCTGAAGAGCGGCTTCGTGAAGGAAGAGGATCTTTTTCTGGAAGGCGAACAGCAGAAGGAGAAAGAACGCTTCAGGCGCCCGGAAGAGGGTGAGGACGATCTGAGTGAGGAAGACTTTGATTCGGATGAGAATGCGTTCCGAACCGGTGAGGAGGGGGAAAATGCAAGCCTCACAGGTCTTCCGGGAGCCTTTGGTGCACTCTCTGATAAGGTTTTGTCTTTCATTGGTTCGGTCGGCAGCTCTGTCAGGAAGGATCTGACCAGAGGAAAGGGCCGCAGGGGAGAAGATTCTGAGGACCTTGATGCGCCGGAAGAGACCGGGGAGCCGGAGGACGGCGAGGCGGCAGAAAAAGCAGAAGTGCCGGAACAGGAAGAAGCATCTCAACCGGCAAAGACAGACGGGATGCAAACGCCGGAAAGAGAATATGGCCCCGATGAGGACTGGAAGCGGCGGATGGAGGAAGCCGGACAGAAGAAGTCCCGCTTTCGGCGGAAAGGACCAAAAAAGGAAAGCCGGTTCGGCTTTCTCTCCGGGAAAAAGGAAAAGACATCGAAAAAGAGCGCAGAAGAAAAGGCGCTGACCGAAGAGGAGGAGCCGGCATCCGGTACACAGGATGCGGATACCGATCACCGGACAGAGAAAGCGGATGCACCTGCCGCGGCGCCTGCTCTCGGGACAGAGAAAGCAGATGCACCTGCTGCGGCGCCTGACCCTGAGACAGAGAAAGCAGATGCGCTGGTTTCGGAGATGGATGCTCTGGCACAGAGGGCGGATGCACTTGCATCAGGGACGGATTCTCAGCCGGATGATGCGGATCCATCTGCCAAAAGGGCAGCGGATCTGTCTGAAGAAGAGAGCAGTTTCCCGGAGCATGCGGCCTCAGAATCCGGGAAGGATTCCGAACTCCAAAGCAGCACCGGGAAGTCGCCTGACGGAGCAAAGGCCTCGGTCAAAAGCATCGAGCTGATTGACCTGAATGAGAATCAGAACAATAAGGACGCGGAACTGATTCCGCTGGTCGGTGATACGGGAGCACTCCCGGATCCGGCGGAACTGAAAAAAGCGGGAGCAAAAAAGCATTTCTTCCGGGAAGGACGCAAGAAGCGCGCTGACCGGAAGAAAGACAGCACCGTTCAGAAGAAAGACCGCACCGCCCAGAAGAAAGACAACACCGCTCAGAAGAAAGACAGCACCGTTCAGAAGAAGGGCGCCGCAGTCAGGGACTTTGTACTGTCCCATCGGAAGCAGTGCATCATAGCAGCTGCGGCAGCCGCTGTGGTCCTTGCGCTGATTATTGGAATCGTAATCGTGCTCGGACACATGAAAAACGCCCGCCGCGAGCAGGTTGAAGCGGATGAAGGGCTGTCGGTACGGATTCTGAAGCAGCCCGACAGCTATGCGAAGGAAGGCGACGTACAGATCCGCATCAAGGCTCCTGAGACGATTCAGTCGGTCACAATCAACGGAGAGAATGTCGTAGTCAACCAGGGCAGAAGCGTGGATCTGAGCTACCATGCGACCGGCGGAACCCTTGATCTTATGGCCGTATCCACGGATAAGGTCCGCAATGCAAAGATCATTCTCGCCTATGTCGATTCACAGCCTCCCGTTGTCACGATCAAGGAGGAGGACGGCAGGATCGCTCTGAGCGCGGAGGATACAGAGTCCGGACTGGACGCGATCTATATCGGCGATACCAGCGGGCTGTCCGACATTCCGCAGTATGTCAGGTATTCTGAGACGCTCGAGATGAATCCGGACAAGGAAATATCGTATTATGCGGTGGACCATGCGGGAAATGCGACAACTCCGGTTACCGTTGCCCTGACTCCGGCAGAATCAATCTCGTTCGAGCGGGACAGCTACGGGATGTTCCCGGGCTCCGTGGAGCGGGTGAATCTCATCACCACGCCGGCGAATGCATTTGTCAATAATCTTACGCTGGAGGCCGAGAACCCGAAGATTGTCCAGGTAGAGGGCGATATGCAGATCCGGGCTATGGCTGAGGGAGACACGAAGATTACTGCCACTGCCGACGGAATTGCCGGTGTGATGGCGAATGTATCCGTTGCCGGACAGAGGAAGGTCAGGATCTCCGCAATCGGAGACTGCACCCTCGGAACAGATGTCAGCTTCAGCCAGAATAACAGCTTTACCGCATTTGAAGCGCTCTACGGGGACAGCTACTTCTTCGAGAAAGTAAAGGGAATCCTCGGATCGGATGACTCAACCTTTGCGAACCTGGAAGGAACTTTGACAACTTCCGATCAACGTGCCGAGAAACAGTTTGCATTCAAGGGAGATCCGTCGTACACACAGATCCTTCAGGATGGCAGCATAGATGTGGTCAGCCTGGCAAATAATCATACCAAAGACTACGGGGAGGCAGGTCTTGCCGACACCAAAAATGCGCTGGAGTCAGCCGGGATCGAGTGGTGTGAAGGCGATCACATTGCGTGGAGAGATCTGAATGGTGTGCGTACCGCGTACATCGGGATCTATGCGCTTGAGAACGGGCTCGATACGCTGCCGCAGGTGAAGAGCACAGTTGCCCAGGCGAAGAAGGAGGGTGCCGACCTCATCATCGTGGAGTTCCACTGGGGCGCCGAGCTTGTAGCAGAGGTTGATTCGTTCCAGAAGGAGCTGGCGCATACAGCGGTCGATGAAGGCGCGAACCTTGTGCTGGGCAGCCATGCGCATGTCCTGCAGGGAATTGAGAAATACAACGGCGCATACATCGTGTACGGACTGGGGAACTTCTGCTTCGGCGGGAATTCGAATCCGGCCTCTTATGACACGATGATCTGGCAGCAGACCTTCACGTTTACCGCGGACGGGCTGGAATCAGAGGACGATATTTCGATCATTCCATGCCGGATCAGCGGTGACACCTCCAGCAACAATTATCAGCCGGTGCCGGTCTCCGGAGACGCGGCTGCCTCCATCATGCAGACGATTGACTCGCTCAGCGCTTCATTCGGACAGAGCTATTCCCACTATATGGTGGACGGAACACTGTGGACGGAGTCCTGAGAGGCTGTCGGGAAGCTTGTGCAATATGACGAATTGCATCGGAAAGTGATTTCTGAGGAGATCGCTTTCCGATGCTTTTTCTTTTCCCTCTCTGCACCTTGTACAAAAATGCAGAGAAATACTGTGCAATATACAAGTTTTATTTTTGATTTTCCTTTGTTACAATACCAAATGCCGCATGGATGCTTTCATGAAATGCGGCTGCCAGATCTCAGGTACGGGTGGAAAGATACAAAAAGCTGATCAATGAGAAAAAGGAGGGGAAGTATAGACTGACATGAATAGAAAGGATCCGCGTCTGACCGCGGGCGGAATGACGCGGCAGATTTATTACGCAGACGTAAAGATGAACAAGGAGCTGTTTTCGAACGAGTGGGACAAAAAGCTTCTCCTGAATGCATTGGAAGAAGCGCAGGAATTGCTTCGCGTTGAGGTATATGCATTTTGTGTGCTGGATGACCGGCTCCGGGTGCTTGCAGGCGGGACGGATGTCAGAACACGCACAGTCCGCAGACTGGTGAATGCAGCGCTGGAGCAGTTTGAACGGCAGGCGGAACTGATCGGAGAGAAGGATGCAATTCCGGCCGGGACCCAGATCCGTGCGAATATCCTGCGGATGGAGGATGAGAAGGACGCACTGGCAGTGCTGCGTTATATCCATCTTTCGCCGCTTACCGAGGGGTATACCATCAGCGCGCAGGATTACTGGTGGACCAGCTACAGTACCTACCGGGGACATTATAACTGGACATTGCTTAAGATCGCGCCGGTGATGCGGTATTTATCGCGGTATGACCAGCGGCCCGTCCAGGCCCTGGCAGAGTACCACCGCAGGGGCGAAGCGCTGCGCAATCCGATTCCGTCCTGCATCAGAAGGGGAGAGTTTGAGCCGATTCAGACGGAGGATACCTGCATTCCTCAAGGAAATATTAATGAAACTTTTCTGGTGCATGCATAACAGGGTGTGGTATGATGAAGTTGCTTTTAGAGCACTTTATTTCTATTCAAACAGAACAGGAGAGTATTCTATATGATATTCAACCGTATCAGAAAGATCTATGGCACAGCGGCTGCGCTTGGGCTTACGGCATGTCTGCTGTTTGGCTGCACACGTGCGGATGTCGCGACATCATCCGGGAATGCGGCCAGCAGCGGCCAGGCTGCAGCGCAGGGCACCGCAACCAGCACAGTCAGTGATGGTTCCCTTGCCGGGGCCGGAAGCGGAACCGGCAGCAGCACCGGCAGCAATACCCCCAGCAGCTCCGGCTCAGCTGTGAGCTCTGCGGATCCGGCTGATTCCGGTAAGAGCCAGCAGGCGGCTCCGACTGCACAGAATGTCACCGGAACGACAACTCAGACAGCTTCCCAGACTCCCGCAGCTTCGCAGAGTGCGGCACCTGCACCGGAAAGCACCGCACCTGCACAGGGAAACACCGCCCCCGCGGCACCTGAGGCGGCGCAGGAGATGGAGGACGGTGAGAATTATGACATCGGCGAGGAATATGTCGAAGAGTCTGTCAGCGGCGAGTTTGAAAAGAGTGACGGGACAGAATCCGTTGTATTGTCTCTGCTGAATGACAATGAGATCAGCTTCCAGTTCCGGGAGAGCGGGATCGGTGCGTACGCTCAGGCAAGCGGCAGCACAGCTGTCTATACCGGCGATGACGGATACAGCATCCTGTTTGATGTCGCCGGGGATACACTTGCCGTCACGATCAGCGGAGAAGGGGGCGAAGAGTCTCCCATGAACGGTATTTACTACAGAGTTCTGGACGGCGGGGATGACTCCGCGGAAGATCTGTATCCCGATGAGGCGGATGCGGAAGACCAGGATGACAGCATCTATGCAGATGCGCAGTAATCTGGTAGTATTGTTGCAAGCATTGTTTTGATTCATCGCAAGGAGGGATATTATGCGAAAAGGTAAAGTATTTCGATCTGTATTGGCCGCAGGACTGGCAGTCTCACTGGCAGCTGCTCCGATGAGCGTGCTCGCTGAGTCGGCTGATGAGACAGAGCTTCTGGCCGGCGTTGAGGACGACGTCGCGTCCGAGACGAGCACCTACACCAACCCGCTGACCGCCATACGCTTCCTCAAGGCGACCAAGGTCGACGCTCTGGCAATCAGCTATGGCACCCAGCATGGAGCGAACAAGGGTAAGAATCCCAAGATCCGCAAGGAAATCGCCATCGCCATCAAGGAGTGCATGCGCCACGAGGGAATCCAGGGTGTCCTCGTCTCCCACGGCTCTTCCACCGTCCCCCAGAACGTGGTCGAGGCGATCAACAAGCTGGGCGGCGACATCCAGGACGCCGGCGGCATCAGCATCGAGCAGCTGGTCGA
>CADBZI010000045.1:0-14822 GCA_902799015.1 uncultured Lachnospiraceae bacterium
GAGGATGTCAAGAAGATCCTGTACGCCGGCTGCCAGAAGGCGGTGCTCAATTACGCGAAGCGCTCCAATCTGGAGATGCTGGAGGAGGTTTCGAAGCGGTTCGGGCGGGAGAAGATCGCAGTGTGCGTGAAGCCGTCAGGTGGTGAGAATCCTACGGAGCAGGAACTTGCCCTGATCGAACAGTATGCGAAGGATCTTATCCTGCTTGAGAAGGATACGGACAGCGCAGATGCCGATGCGAAGAAAATGGAAGACAGGTCCTTTTCGGTTCATGTCATTCTGAATGCCGATTCCGCGCAATGCACGGAAGAAGACGGACCTTGGGCAGGGGTACTGAAAGGAGCCCGGATCGGGGGAATCGGCGGGGCATTTACGCAGGACACAGGTTCGGATCTCATGCGGCGGAAGGCGGAGATGAAGGCAGAAGGCATGGAAGTGATTCTGCCCGAGAGTTCCTTTTCCTGGGAGGACCTGAATCCGTCGGAGCAGGGACTGATCCCGGTTGTCGTTCAGGACTACCGGAACGAGGAGGTTCTGATGGTCGCCTACATGAACCAGGAGGCTTATGAGGCAACGCTTCGCACCGGTGTCATGACCTACTGGTCCAGATCCCGCAGACAGCTGTGGGTGAAGGGAGAGACAAGTGGTCATTTTCAGTATCTGAAGGAGCTCCGGGTTGATTGTGACAATGACACCCTGCTGGCGCGGGTTGCGCAGATCGGGGCTGCGTGCCACACCGGAAACCGTAGCTGCTTCTACCGTACGGCACTGAAGAAGGATACGCCGCAGAAGAATCCGATGAAGGTGTTTGAGGATGTCTACGCGACGATCGAAGACCGCAGGCAGAATCCGAAAGAGGGCTCTTACACCAATTATCTGTTTGAGAAGGGAATCGACAAGATTCTGAAAAAATGCGGTGAGGAAGCCGCGGAGATTATTATCGCGGCGAAGAATCCGAACCCGGAGGAGATCAAGTACGAGATAGCGGACTTCTTGTATCACATGATGGTGCTGATGTCCGAGCGAGGCATCACGTGGGAGGATATCGCACAGGAGCTTGCAAATCGCGAGTGACATCCGGCATCGAGGAAATGATCCGGCCTTTGCCGGGGACGGAGAATTCCGCTCGGATTCATTCACGAAAGGACGAAAGCCGATGTGCAGGTTGACATAACAGCAACGATCGTGATACTCATAAAAGTTGCAGACAACAGGAGAGCAGAAAGATACGGAGGTACCCGAATACTATGATGGACCATACCAAATACCAGAAGCAGTTCTTCAACCCGCCGGCTATGGAGTATCAGTGGGCGAAGAAGGATTCGATCGAGAAAGCACCGGTCTGGTGCTCCGTTGATCTTCGTGACGGCAATCAGGCGCTTGTAGTGCCGATGGACCTGGAAACGAAGCTGAAATTCTTCGAGCTTCTGGTGAAAATCGGATTCAAGGAGATCGAGGTTGGATTCCCGGCAGCGTCCGAGACGGAATTCGAATTCCTCCGTGCACTCATCGACCGGGATATGGTCCCGGAGGATGTCACGCTTCAGGTGCTGACACAGTCACGGGAGCATATCATCAGAAAGACCTTCGAGGCGCTGGAAGGATGTAAGAATGCAATCGTCCATGTGTATAACTCCACCTCCCTCGCGCAGAGAGAGCAGGTTTTTCATATGGAAAAGGAGCAGATCAAGCAGATCGCGATCGATGGAGCAACCCTTCTGAAGCAGCTGACCGAGGAAGCAGGCCAGAAATACCGTTTTGAATACAGTCCGGAGTCATTTACCGGAACGGAGCCGGAGTTTGCGCTGGAGGTCTGCAATGCGGTTCTTGATGTGTGGAAGCCGGAAGCGGACCGGAAGGCGATCATCAACCTGCCGTCGACCGTACAGCTTTCCATGCCGCATGTCTATGCGAACCAGATTGAGTATATGTCGAACAATCTGAAGTACCGGGACAATGTGGTGCTGTCCCTGCATCCGCACAATGACCGTGGAACCGGCGTTGCCGACGCGGAGATGGGAATCCTGGCCGGGGCGGACCGGATCGAAGGAACGATCTTCGGAAACGGTGAGCGTACCGGAAACGTTGACATTGTCACCCTTGCCTTGAATATGTACAGCCAGGGCGTTGATCCGCAGCTGAACTTCAATGACATGATCGATATCGTCAACAAGTATGAGGAATATACCCGTATGGATCTCGATCCGAGAAGCCCGTACGGCGGCGCGCTTGTATTTGCAGCCTTCTCCGGATCCCATCAGGATGCGATCGCGAAGGGGATGAAGTATCACGCGGAGAACGGACTCAATACCTGGACCGTGCCTTATATTCCGATTGATCCGACCGACATCGGCCGCAACTATGACGGAGACGTGATCCGCATCAACAGCCAGTCCGGAAAGGGCGGAGTCGCATTTATCCTGGAACATCACTTCGGGCTCCGGCTGCCGAAGCTTATGCGCGAGACTGTCAGCTACGCGGTCAAGGCCGAATCCGACCACGAACACAGAGAGCTTACACCGGACCAGATCTTCGAGCTGTTCATCGACCGCTTCGAAGACGTCAACCGTCCGTACAGCATTTCGGAGGTGCACTTCAAGCAGCACAACGGAATCATCGCCACGGTCACCACGCAGTACAAGGGGAAATCGCAGGAAGTCATGGCTTCCGGAAACGGCCGTCTGGACTCCGTCGCAAATGCACTGAAGAAGTATTACAGACTCGACTTCAACCTCGAGGTCTATGAGGAGCACGCACTGGAGAAATCCTCCTCCTCACGCGCAATCGCATACGTAGGAATCCGCAATCCGAAGACAAATAAACTGTTCTGGGGCGCAGGCGTAGACGTCGACATCATCCGGGCCTCCATCAATGCCCTGCTCACCGCAGTCAACAACATGGTATCAGAATTATGACAAACATTATCTATCAAAGCACACGCAGCAGTGACATTACGGCTACTGCATCCCAGGCAGTTCTTCAGGGACTGGCGCCGGACGGCGGCCTGTATGTACCGCGGGAGATTCCTGTATACACCGGCAGCCTCGAGCGTCTTGCGCAGCAGACATATCAGGAGACCGCTCTTGAGATCATGAGCCTGTTCCTGACGGACTATACCACACAGGAGCTGAAGCACTGCATCGACAGCGCGTATGACGACAAGTTTGATATTCCGCAGATCACCCGCTTGAAGGAGGCGGATGGCGCCTGGTACCTGGAGCTGTTCCACGGTGCGACGATTGCATTCAAGGATATGGCGCTTTCGATTCTGCCGCATCTGATGACAACAGCGGCGAAGAAGAACCATGTCACGGATGAGATTGTGATCCTGACAGCGACTTCGGGAGATACCGGAAAGGCTGCGATGGCTGGCTTTGCCGATGTTCCGGGGACAAAGATCATTGTGTTCTATCCGAAGGGCGGTGTCAGCGCCGTTCAGGAAAAACAGATGCTGACGCAGCGCGGCGCAAATGTCCACGTGGTCGGGATCAAGGGGAATTTCGATGATGCCCAGTCCGCGGTTAAGAGAATCTTCTCTGACGCTGCGATGAAGGAGCGGATGGCACAGGGCGGCATGCGTTTCTCCAGTGCCAACTCCATCAATATCGGGCGTCTGGTGCCGCAGATCGTCTATTACTTCTATGCCTACGGTCAGATGCTGAAGGCAGGAGAGGTCAAACCAGGCGATCCCATCAACATCACAGTTCCCACCGGGAACTTTGGCAACATCCTTGCAGCGTACTACGCGAAGCGGATGGGACTTCCCTGCGCGAAGCTGATCTGCGCGTCCAATGAGAACCGTGTGCTGGTTGATTTCTTCCGCAAGGGCGTATATGACCGCAGACGTGATTTCCTGCTGACCAGTTCACCATCCATGGATATTCTGATCTCCAGCAATCTGGAACGTCTGGTGTTCCAGGCAGCAGGAGAGGACTGTGATGTGACAGGTGCCTTTATGAAACAGCTGTCAGAGGAAGGATTCTATGAGATCACGGACAAGATGAAGGAGGAGCTGACCGACTTCTACAGTGACTACTCTTCGGAAGCACAGACGTCAGAGGAGATCCGCACCCTTTATGAGAAGGCGGGGTATGTCATTGACACACATACCGCTGTGGCATCCAATGTGTACCGCAGGTATCGTGACAATACGCAGGATCAGACGAAGTGTGTCATTGCATCCACGGCGAGTCCGTATAAGTTCCTGCGCAGCGTGATGTGCGCGATCCGGCCGGAGTGCGCTGATATGAGTGACTTCGAGCTGATCGATGAACTGCATGCGCTCAGCGGCGTTGCCGTCCCGCAGGCGATTGAAGATATCCGCACCGCGCCTCAGCTGCACAATACGGTGGTTGAAGTCGATGAGATGAGTGAGGAATCTGCACGCTGGCTGGGAATCTGAGCGCCAGGAAGCTGCCTGTGACAGACTGGAAGGGAGAATTGCTATGAATACGAATCAGATGTTCGCCATCATGGACTTCATTATGGTCGGTGCCGGACTGTATCTGCTGTTTGCCTGGTACCTTCTTCAATTCAAAAATGAAATCCGGGAAGGTGTTCTCGTACAGACGGGGATGGCGAAGAAATGTAAGGATCTTGAGGGGTATAAGCGTTATATCGGTCCGAAGCTCCTGATCTTCGCGCTGTGCGCGATTGCTTCCGGAGCAATCGGCCTTTATTCCGATTATGTCAAGCCGGTCAACAGTTATCTTTATCTAGGCCTGACACTGGTATTCTTTGTGGTACTGGTTCTCTTTGTGCGCTATACCAAGAAGGCGCAGGAGATGTTTTTCTGATCTTTCGACACGGCAGGAATTCAGGCAATCCGTAATCGACGTTTGGCGGGGGGATCATAAGATACAGGGGCAGCATCTCTTTCGTCCCTTGCATCATAATATCAGGACAATCATGGGAAAGCATCAAAAGCGTAAAACTTTGATCCTCTGTGCGGCAGCAGCAACACTGCTGCCGGGTTTTTATGCCTTTGCCGGACCTTGCTATTATCCGGAGATGAACCCGGACTATGTTCTGAAGTCCGAGACCGGCAGCCTTAATTCCAATGAACGCCTGCGCTGGTATCTGGAGCAGACAGGGCAGGAGCCGGATGCGGAGGTGTCTCAGGCCCAGCTTGATGTCAGCGCCGACTGCGCCGCGATCCTGAATGTCGGAGGCGAGATCCGGGAATACGTCACTCAGACGGATGACAATGATTTTTATCTTCATCACAACGCCTATGGAGGAGAAGACGTCAACGGATCCGCATTCTTCGATTCGAGGTGCAGCTTCTTTCCGCAGGACGATCAGATTATCATCCATGGACACAATATGAGAGGCGGCGCGGTATTCGGCCGCCTGAATCAGTACCGGGATGTCGCTTATCTGCAGAATCATCCTCTGATTACCCTGGAAACCCTTTCCGGAACGGATTACTATGTTCCGTATGCGATCACGGATGTCAACGTTGACATGGGAGCGGAAAACTATTTTCTGGAAATCGTATGGGACTTCGAGCCGGAAGCATTTGCCCAGTACACCGGATACCTGAAGGAGAAGTCCTACTTTACGATTCCGGTCGATGTGGAATATGGAGACCGGCTCCTGACGCTGTCTACCTGCAGCTATGTCTACAGCGATTCCAGACTGGTGCTGTGCGCGAGAAAGCTGAGGAAAGGGGAAACACCGGAAGAGATGGCTGCTCTTGTTGGCCAGAGCACTGTCTCGGGAGCCAGGCCCGACACCATAGCGCCGTATACCGGCGGAGGCGATTATGAAAGCCTGTCGGGAAGTGATATTGATGCACTGAAATATGAAACCGAGCAGGAGATCGGGTACATCAGAGAATCGGTACCGGACCTGTTTGAGGAATGAGTAAATATGCGTGAACAGATACCGGAGATTACCCGGAAAGAGATCAAAGAGCTGATACCGCAGCGCGTTCTGGAGGTTCTGGACGAGGAAGCTGTCAGGCTCAAGGAAGAGCTTCTGGATAAGATCCATTATGCGAAAGGAATCCGCCTTGCCTATGAGCCGGCGGGGCAGGCACTGAAAAAGATCAGTCCGGACCCTGCCTGGAACCGGATGGGATCCGGCGCGGGATATGGCGGGTATTCTTTATCAAAGATTGAATCAGACGAGACGGCAAGGCAGATCTTTGCGTATCAGCTCCAGAATGAGAGCCTGCTGAACGGCGTGTGCGGCATGAAGATCCGGACAGGAAAGGAGTACGAGAGTGCTCTTCTTTTTCTGCGCAGGAAGGCTTCCAAAAAACTGATAGAGGAATATGAGCGGGACTTTGTCCGCAGAGTCCGCAACCGTTATTTTCTGGAGAGCGGTTCCGCTCCGTCCGCGTCTTTTGGCAGAAACCATGGAGGACGCCGCGGGAAGGGAAGAGAGTACGGCGATACCGGCTTTTACTGGCCGGAGGAGTTTCAGATCGCCGGAATGATTACGACCCGGAAGGATCTGGGAAGGACCATGATTCTGGGGTACCTTGCTTCGGAGATCGGAAAGGATACCCAGCTTCTGCGCGCGTGCGCAGCGCGGTTTAATCTGATCCCTGCGCTGGAGATGCTGGAGCTGTTTGATTCGATCGGGTTCTCCACACCGGCTCACATCCCGGATCTTTTCCCGCGTGCGCGCAGCATCAGAAGACACTTCATCATTCATGTCGGCGGAACGAACACCGGAAAAACGCATGATTCCATGGAGATGATGGCGCATGCTCCTTCCGGCGTTTATCTGAGTCCGCTGCGCATGCTGGCGTATGAAGGCAGAGAGGTCGTGAGACAGTATGGAGTGCCCTGTTCCTTCGCGACCGGCGAGGAAAAGGAGCTGCAGCAGGGGGCGAAGCATATCTCCGAAACCATCGGGATGCTGGACTATGACCGCTTCTATGACTGTGCGGTCATCGATGAGTGCCAGCTGATCTCCGGGGAGGATGGCTCTCTATATACAAATGCGATCCTGGGCGTCTATGCAAAGACGGTCTGCGTGTGCTGTGCCTGGAGCGGACTGGACATCACAAAGCGTCTCATTGAGCTGTGCGGAGATACGTGGGAGGTGATTGAGCATCACAGGACCAGCGAACTCAAATTTGAGGAAACACCCTATGAGGGACCGCGCGTGCATGACGCATATATCGTGTTCTCGCGGATCGGTGCGCATCAGATGGCGGAATGGCTCGAAGAGCATGGGATGACTCCGTCTATCGTGTATGGCAAGCTGCCTTATGAAGTCAAAATGGAGGAGGCACGAAAGTTCGAAGACGGCCGCACCAATTGTCTGGTTGCCACCGATGCCATCGCCATCGGACAGAACTACAACATCGAAAGAATCGTCTTCCGGGATGTGACGAAGTTCATCAACCGCCGGGAGATCCGCCTGGATTCCCAGACAGTCAAGCAGGTTGCCGGAAGAGCAGGCCGGTACGGGAGATTCCCGGTCGGCTATGTCAATACCTGGAGAGAAGCCGACCGCGAAGAGATTCGTCTGAAGCTGCAGGAAGAGGATGTTCCCTCGCAGGTTGCACCGCTGGAACTGCCCGCATTTTTGGTGGATAAGGAACTGCCGCTCAGCCTGATCTACAGGGCATGGACGAGTTCGGAAGCGGGCGAGCCCTTCGTGAAGGCGGACACGACAACGGAGCTGTTCATCTGCCGCCTGATTGAGGAAGAGTATCCTTCCATCAGCAAACAGCATGAATACACGCTTGCCTCCCTTCCTCTGGACCTGCGTGACAGAGCGCAGCTGGATCTGCTTCGCAGCCTGCTCAGCGCGATGCTCCGGCCGACCTCCGATGAGGAATGGAAGGCATTGCTGCCTGACGCGGAAGCGATTCACAGGCTTGTGAAATGGAGACCGCACCTGCGTGACTGTGAGAAGCTCTGCCGGGATCTCGACCTTGCCTCCAGCTTCTTTTACAAGATTCGGCGGGATGATCTGGCCGAGTATGTAATACGTCTGAAACCTCCGATCACCCAGCGCATCGCGCAGATGATGGCGGAGGAGATTCCGGATCATGCACCGGGAGAAAAACCGCACGTTTCCAGACAGCCGGATGACAGGAGTCAAAAGCTACCCGCTTCAGAACAGCCGGATGACAAGAGTCAAAAGCTACCCGCTTCAGAACAGCCGGATGACAGGAGTCAAAAGCAGCCCGTTCCGGAATCCGCTGAGAAACCCGGTAAACAAAAGGACAGCCAGATTCCCGTGGAAGACACCTCGAAGTGGCCCACTGCCTACATCTATGTCAGCACTTCCGGACAGACCGAACGCAACACCGGAAGATTCCCGGCAGGAGACTGGCAGAAGCTGTACTCGAGAAAGCTGGAACAATCCTTCGGCAATGAAGCCTCATATATTGATTACTTTTGTTACAAGAAGAAAGACCGCATCCCGGATTACTGCAGAACGGACTCCTGCCTGCGCTACACAGTGAAGCTGGATCCGCAGTTTATTATCTCCGATGAAGGCACTCATTATCTGGCGGAGCGATTCCTGGTCGTGAAGACGGACTTTAAGGAAGCGCAGATCTCATACCGGCCGAAAAAATACCGCAACCGCAGACGCCACAGAAGGTAGCAAAACAAAGCGAGTTCACACATATGCCAGAATCTATGCTATACTATAGGCGTATATTTATGTCTATTTAACAAAAAGGGAAGACACTCATGAAAGCTATGCGACTGGGCGATATGCTCATCTCTCTGGACGTGATCACAGAGGAGCAGCTTCAGCAGGCCCTGGAAGATCAGAAAGTAACTCATAAGCGACTCGGAGAACAGCTGATTGCCGATGGTTTCATCACGGAGGGTCAGCTGATCGATACGTTGCGTGTACAGCTTGGCATCGACTACATTGATCTTTCGAAGACGGATATCGATCCGACGATGTCACGCTATGTGCCGAAGTCGCTGGCGAAGAAGTCCCTGATTGTTCCTGTCCGGGTGGCAAAGGGCAATCTGTTCCTTGCGATGGCGGATCCTTTGAACTTCTTCGCTCTGGAGGACGCGCAGAACGCCTCGAAGATGAAGATCATTCCCATGATTGCTTCAACGGCGGCGGTAGAACATGCGATTTCCGTTCTCTATGGAAATGAAGGTGCTGCCGAGGCAATCGCCCAGATGAGGGAAGAGGCCGGCATTACCGACGAGCAGATCAACAATGCGGTTATATCGCAGGAGGACAATGCGGAGAGCGGCCCGACGATCCGTCTGGTGAATTCCATCATAGAGCGTGCCCATGTGGAGCATGCATCGGACATTCATATCGAGCCGACCAAGGGAGATATGGTGATCCGCATGAGGATCGACGGAACGCTGCATAAGATTCTGACCGTTCCGCGTGACATTATGGACTCTGTGATCTCCAGAATCAAGATCATGAGCCGCCTGGACATTGTGGAGAGAAGAGTCCCGCAGGATGGCCGTGCGGTTCTCAGGGTCAAGGGCTCAGATGTGGACATGCGTGTCTCGACGCTGCCGACTATCTATGGCGAGAAGATCGTGATCCGAATTCTCGGCTCTGAGCGGGAGATGCTCACGCGCGCTGCGATCGGCATGCCGGAGAATGAGAACAGAAAGCTTGACCGTCTGCTTGGATTTACCAGCGGCGTTATCATGATCGTAGGTCCTACCGGATCCGGTAAGTCCTCCACCATGTACACACTGGTTCAGGAGCTGCTCAGCGAGGAAACCAACCTGATTACTCTGGAGGACCCGGTTGAGTATAACATTGACGGGGCGACACAGGTTCAGATCAACGAGAAGGTCGGCCTGACCTTCGCCAGCGGTCTGAGGGCGATTCTCAGACAGGACCCGGATATTATCTGCGTCGGTGAGATCCGTGACGGAGAAACCGCTGATATCGCGATGAGAGCGGCTATGACCGGCCATCTGGTCATTACCACGATTCATACGGAGGACGCCGTGGCGGCCATTGACCGTCTCCGTGACATGGGGGTACCGCCATACCTTGTAGCAGGCGGCGTGCGCGGGATCATCTCCCAGAGACTGGTCAAGAGAGTCTGCAAAAACTGCAGGACCTCCTATATGCCGTCGGATGAAATGTTTGAGACTGCCGGCCTGAAGCCGGTGATCGGGGCCCAGTATATGAAAGGCAAGGGCTGCGATATCTGTTTCGGCAGCGGTTATCGCGGAAGAATCGGCGTATTTGAGGTTCTGTGCATGAATGACCGTCTGCGCAAGTGTATTACCAGCGGCGGGGACAAACAGGAATTCAGAAAGCTTGCGCTTGAGACAGACTATGTTCCGATGCTCACGCATGCGCAGGAGCTGGTGGAAGACGGCACTACCACTGTGGAAGAGGTAGCCCGCGTGATCAACCTTGAGTAGGAAGACGGGAATCCGCAGGAGGAAAGAGCATGAGCATCAGAGTAGACAGTATCGTGGAATACGCTGCGTCGCAGCGGGTATCCGATATCCATCTCGTGTACGGACTTCCCCCGAAGGGGCGAATTGACGGACAGCTGGAGAATCTGGCAGATACACCGCTGACCGATGAAGACTGTGAACAGGTCGCGAAAGAACTGGCGGGAGATCTGTATCCTGCGATTAAAAGATCCGGCGAGATTGACCTGGCGAAGACCATCGCAGGGGAGAGAATCCGTATCAATCTGTTCCGCCAGCAGGGACATGCCTCGGCGGTTCTTCGTATCCTGAGCAATAAGATCCCGAAGATCGCGGACCTCGGGCTTCCGCCGGCAGTTGCGGAATTTCCGTCCTTTAACAAGGGAATCGTGCTTGTCACGGGCGAGACCGGATCCGGTAAGTCCACTACGCTTGCTGCCATCCTGGATCAGATCAATCACACCAGGAAGGATCACATTATCACATTGGAGGATCCGATCGAATATATCTATAAGCCGGATCTGTGCACCATCAATCAGCGCGAGATCGGCAAGGATACGGATAGCTTCGCGGACGCGCTCAGAGCCGTCCTCCGGGAAGATCCGGACATCATTCTGATCGGTGAGCTGCGGGATCTGGTCACCATCGAGACCGCTCTGACAGCGGCTGAGACCGGCCATCTGGTCTTCGCGACCCTGCATACAAACTCCGCGGTCGATTCGATCAACCGTATCGTCGGCGTATTTCCGGAGGCACGTCAGACGCAGATCCGCGTTGAACTGGCGTCTACCCTGAGAGCGATTCTCTCCCAGCAGCTGCTGGTCAGAGCGGGCGGAAAGGGAAGAGCCGCTGCCTGCGAGGTGATGGTTGTCACAGGCGCGATCCGGGCTCAGATCCGTGAGGGAAAGGATGCGCAGATGCAGTCCTCCCTGCTGTCCTCGGCGAAGGAAGGCAGCATTACGATGGACAACTGCCTGATCGATATGGTCGGGAAGGGAATTATCACGCCGGAGACGGCGCTGGACAACTGCGCGGACAAGGAATACATCCAGAGAAAGATGGGCTTTGGAGGCGGTTTCGGCTCAGGCTCCTGGCGGTAAGACTGCCGGCAGCAGACCTGGAACATGGGAATGAAACACTGTGTTTTGTCCTGTGCATAGCAGCTGGGCATCACTACGGGGAGTGAATTATGGCCACTTTCAAATATAAGGCATTGACTCCGGACGGAGTGGAGATGAAGGGTGTCATGCAGGCACCGGATGAATACAGCGCTGTCCAGAGAATCCGGCAGAAGTGCCCGGTCATCCAGGAGATCACACAGGTCAGAGAATCGAATGAGTCCAAAAGTGTGCTGAATCTGGAGATCGGATCGAAGAAGATCGATGAAAAGGCACTTTCCGTCATGTGTTCTCAGTTTGCCATTATGCTCCGGTCCGGTCAGATGATCGGGCGTGTGATGCAGATGGTGGCGGATCAGACGGAGAACAAGCAGCTGAAGAAGCTGCTTGAGGACTGCGCGGAGGATGTGGAGCAGGGCAGCACCGTCGCCTCTGCGCTGGAGCGGCATGGCGGCAAGGTACTCCCGATGACCTTCATTGAGACGGTGCGGGCCGGCGAGATGGCCGGAACGCTGGAGACCTCCTTCACCAAGCTGGAGAGCTACTACGAAAAGTCCTATAAGAACAAGCAGAAGATCAAGTCGGTCATGAGCTATCCGATCTTTGTCATGGTAGTCGCGGTTGTCGTTGTGATTGTCATCATGGCAAAGGTTGTACCTGCCCTGTCCGCAACCTTCTCTGATCTGGGCGGAGAGCTGCCCATGATCACAAAGGTCCTGATTGCCATCTCAAGCTTCTTCCAGAGATGGTACATTCTGATGATTATTGTAATTATTGCTCTGGTGGTCGGACTGAAGCTTTATTTCGGAACAGAAAAAGGAAGGCTGGTCAAGGGGAAACTGCTTCTGACCATGCCGGTGATCGGCAAGATCAATATCTTCTCGAGTGCTGCCCAGTTCGCGGATACGATGTCAACGATGCTTTCCTCCGGCCTGACCGTCAACCATGCGGTGGAGGTAACCGGAAAGGTGCTGGACAATGCGCTCCTGTCCGAGGAGGTAGGAGCCATGATTCCGAGAATCGAGGAAGGCAGAGGCCTCGGAGAATGCATGAAGAACAGCCAGTATTTCCCCGACAATCTCAAGGAGATGGTTTCGGTTGGCGAGGAGAGCGGTTCTCTTGACGAGACGCTGATGACCATCGCGGACTATTACTACAACGAGCAGGACCATGCCACGCAGCAGGCGGTATCCAAACTGGAGCCGACGATCATGGTGTTTCTTGCCGGATTTGCCGGATTTATTGTCCTCGCGATCTACCTGCCCATGTTCACGATGTATAACCTGATGTAAGGGGGAGCACATGAAGAAGTGCATACAGAAGCTCCGTTCAAAGAGCGGAATCGCACTGATCTTTGTTGTACTGATCTGTGCGATCCTCGCGGTATGCCTCAGCATATGCTATCTGGGCTATCAGCAGCATATGAAAAATTCCAGGCTCCTGTTTGATGAACTGACGGTTACCACCGCGGAACGTGTCGCGAAGGAAAACTACATCCTTGATCTTTGTTCCGGCGGCGTTACCTACTATTATGACGGAATTCACAGAACGGTTATTCCGGCATCGTCTGTAGAGGGCAAGGTCAATCTGACCGGATACGGGCGGTCCTACGAATCGGAAAATGCAAAAGGCGAGACCGGTGCGGTCGGCATTCCGAACAAAGGCGGAACGAATGGCGCACAGTTTCTTGCCGTCAGTGTCGAATCGGACGGAACGATCCACAGCCGGTGGCAGGGACCCTGGCTGAGCGGTTATGACTATGAACTGATGACGCCCGAGGAGCGGGAGAGGCTGACCATTGAGCAGCTGAATCAGATTGACTCCAGTCTGATCTATGAGCTGGGAAAGGCAGACCAGATGACGGAGACGGAATCTGAATGAAAATGACATGGAACTGACAAACGGATTGAGAATCTACCTGTGCATCCTTTTCTTTGTATGCGGGACGGTATTCGGAAGCTTCCTGAACTGCATGGCATGGAGGATTGCCCACCATGAGAGTGTTCTGAAAGGAAGAAGCCACTGTGCGGTATGCGGACATACGCTTGGCGCAGCGGATCTGATTCCGATCTTCAGCTATCTGTTCCTCAGAGGAAGGTGCCGGTACTGTAAAGAGAAGATCTCTCCCCAGTATATGGCTGCCGAGGTTGTGTGCGGAGCCGGGTTTGTGTTATCCTTTTTACGGTTTGGTTTGTCCGCTCGGACCTTGCAGATTGTTGTTCTGTTCTGCATCCTGCTGGCCCTGTCTCTGGTGGACTTTGAGATCTACGAGATTCCGGATCGTTTTATTCTGGCCGGAATTGTCTGGTATATCGCAACGGTGTGGACAGCGGGCAGAAAGCTGAACCTGATGGGTATGACGACATCTGCTTTGGAAGATGGCAGGTTCCTGCCCTTTGCAGATTGCGGCTGGAATCTTCTGGCCGGTCTGATCGGCGGACTGGCAATCGGAGGAGGTATGCTCGCCGTATCTTTGCTGTTTGACCGCCTGCTCGGGAAGGAGAGCATGGGCGGCGGAGACATCAAGCTGTTCTTTATGACAAGCCTCTATCTGGGGCTGGCGCAGGGGTTGTTCAGCCTGATCCTGTCCTGCATCATCGGACTGATCATTGCAGGCGTCATGAGAAAGCAGAAGGTTCCGTTCGGACCGGCGATCTCACTGGCAGCCTTTCTGAGCCTTCTGTATGGAGAGTCATTTGTAAACTGGTATCTGTCACTGTTCATGTGACATGGGAAAGGGGAATCAGAATTGTCTGAGAAAACCTGTTTGGGAATTGATATCGGAAATAATCGAATCAAGGTCGCCGTGAAAAAGGGCGGTTCCGTCCGCCGTCTTCTGGTGGACACAGTTCCGGACGGACTCATGAGGGACAACCATATTGTCTCTTATGACGCGATGGGAGATTTTCTTCGGGAATTGCTGAGGAGAAACCGCATATCCATCAAGAAGGCACATCTGTGCATGCCGATTCATGAGATCTATATCCGGAATGTAACGCTGCCCATGATGAATGTCCAGCAGCTGAAGGTCAATCTTCCGTATGAGTTCCATGACTATATCACGGAGGATATGGGCAAATACATCTATGATTACGCGATGCTGCCGGATATGGATGAGGATGGACAGCTTCACATGATCGCGGTAGCGGCAAGTAAGGAGCTGATCTCATCGCATCAGCTGATGGCGAAGCGTGCGCATATCAAGCTGGAGTCCATTGTGCCTGCCTGTGAGACAATCTTTCGATTTTTGAAAAACAAAATCGCAAGTGTCCCGAAAGGAGAAACACCGCAGGACTTTGCGATTCTGGATCTCGGCGACACCTCTGTGAAGCTGCAT
>CADBZI010000045.1:14862-19428 GCA_902799015.1 uncultured Lachnospiraceae bacterium
TCCGCCGTACAGAGGATTGCCGAGGAAAGCGGACAGGATGTCCATATCTCCCGCGTGAATCTGGAAACAAATGGCGGAAATGTCCTGTCAGAGCCTTATCTGGAGGACGTCTTCTCTGATCTGGCCTCCCGGGTCATGCGTGTTCTGAACTTCTATAATTTCAACAACCGCAACAATACGCTGGAAGACCTGTACTATTATGGCGGCGGCGCATTGGTGGAACCATTGATGAATGACATACGGGATTCCATACCGCTGAATCTCAAAAGTATCTCTGAGCTGATTCCTGTTAAGCATAAACTGACAGAAGAACAGATCCTGATTGGCGCGCAGGCCATCGGGATGACGATGTAACGGAGGGAACAGATGGCAGCCAAAGAGAAAAAGTCTGCTGTGAAGAAGTTCAAGGGAAAGCTTCCAAGCAAACAGACGCTGAATCTGGTCTATAAAGAGAAAGATACCGGCAGAAGGATATTCGTGATACTGGCGATTGTGTTCTTTTTCCTGATTCTTGCCGGCTTCGCGTGGTTTATTGTGCGCGGGCAGCTCAGCAAGGTCGCCAAGGCAAGAAACAAGTACCAGAGTGTGCAGAACGAGCTGAATGAGCTTGCTGCCGTCAGGAGCCGGTATGACGGAATCGAGGAGCTGTACAGCCACTACGGCAGCAGCTATATGAACGCGGACGAGCTGGCACTCCAGAACAGGATGGCGATTCTGAACGTCATCAACAACGAGATCAGCCTCGCACAGGGACTGAGTCAGATCCAGCTATCCGGCAATACCGCTACGGTACAGCTGATGAGTCTGGAACTGAAGCAGGTATCCTCCATCGTTGCCGAGCTGGAAGCAAGTCCGATCGTTTCCTATGTCGGCGTGGACACTGCCGCAATGGATGAACAGGGATCTCTGGCGAGAAGAAGCGGAAGCCTTGTAGCAGCAACGCTGACGATCGAATTCACGTCTGGAACCGGCCAGGCTGTGCAGAATGAGGAAAGCGAAGAAAGCCTGACAGACCAGCTGGCAGCCAGAAAGGCCGCGGTAGAATCAATGGGGGAGGAATGACGGATGAAACTGAATTACTCCTTTTCAAAACGTGAGATCGCGCTGATCCTTGTATTGGTACTGGTACTGATCGGACTTTTGTATTACCGCTTCGTCTATCTGCGGATCGGAGATCAGGAAAAACAGTATGATACCACTGATCTGGAAGCGCAGGTACAGCAGGAACAGCTGCAGCTGATCGAATGGGAGAAGATGCAGAACGAGATCGACGAGATCGGAAAGGTATCGACCAGCTCCCTGGAGACGTATGACAACCAGAAACAGGAGATCAATCTTCTGAACGACATCTTCGAGCCTGTAATCCGGTACAACTTCTCCTTTGAGAAGCCGGTTGCAATCGGAGACACCGTCCGCCGGAATGTAAAGGTCTCCTTCACAACGATCGACTACAAATCGGCGCTGGACATCATCACGCAGCTGCACGACAGCAGATACCGTGTCCTGATCCATGACATTAACATCGCTCCGGGTGATCTGACTGCGGACTATCTGAACGCACTGGCCACGGAGGCCCTGACCGATGCAAAGGCGATGACACAGCTGAAAAAGCAGGTCGAAACGCTGATGGCAGCAAATCTGAATATCGACGAATATGTCATGAAGGTCTACCGGGGAGAGCCGCTGACGGAAGCTCCGGAAACAGAACCTTTGACAGAGTCGGAGGCATACGCGGAAGGAATGGAAGGGCAGGAGATGCCCATGGAAACCATTCTGGAAGACGGAACCGTGATCGCAGGCGGGACAGCACCTGTCGCGGCAGGCGGAACCGTCGAAACACTTGCAGACGGCACGATCGTAGCACCGCGTGCACCCGCTGCGGAAACACAGTCTGAAACACAGACCGAAACCGAGAAACCCGTACAGACCCTGGAAAACAGCGTTGTCAATGTCTCCATGACCATGACTTTCTATGAAACCGCATATAACGCCCCCAGCCTTGACGGACTGATCATCGAAACACCGGAGGCCCCGCAGGAACAGGCAGGGTAAAAGCGGATTCTCAAGGAAAACAAAAATTGAGCAAGACAAAACAATTTGCTTGACAAGTTTATACATTTTCAGGATAATAAACATAAGGTTTTTGGCATCCTGTTCGCACATGTACAGGCGTCAGGATGAGCGATTTATTAACTGAAGGAGTAAGAAGGAGGAAAACATGTTCAAGAAGATTAACAGAGAAAACAAGAAGGGCTTCACCCTTGCAGAGTTGCTGATTGTTGTAGCGATCATCGGCGTGTTGGTGGCAATCTCGATTCCGATTTTCACTACGCAGCTGGAGAAGAGTAGAGAGGCGACGGACCTTGCAAATATTCGTTCAGCATATGCGGGAATAGTCACAGAGTATCTTACAAATGATCAGAGTGCTGCAAGCGCTACTGTAGAAGTAAAGCAGCGTCAGGATAATTGGCAGACTAATAAGAACAGCGCAACTACTGATATCGCTGCCGATGTGAGTGGATATGCTCAGAAGGTGACGGTATCAGCTAAGACAGAAGGTAATTATGAGGTCGCTATTGATACGAGTGGAAGCGTCACGGTCAAGTAAGAGTGTATTAGATACAAATCTGTTTTCTATGATTTTTTAGAGGTTATTGTTAAGGACTTCGTCTTCTTTTAAGAAGTGAAGTCCTTATCTATATATTGAGGATGTTGCTGAATAGATTTATGGGAAAACGTAATTATATAAAAGTGATCTCTTTATACATAGGATCATTCCTTCTTCCTTTCATAATCATAGTGATTTCTTTGATTGGTCTCCATGTCACTCCTTTCGGTGACCATACTCTTATAATCTCAGATGCAAAGGGGTTATACATTAATTATCTTTCATATGTCGGACGTTTAGCAAAAGGGTTAGAGGGTATTATTTATTCCTTTGAGAAGGGCCTTGGAGGAAACATGATGCCACATATTGGTGGAACCATGACAAATCCTTTGTTCACTCTCATGGCACTCTTTAATATCTCTGACTACCCAATAGCCTTTACCCTAATATCCACTCTCAATTTCAGCGTCTGCGGGCTGATCATGTATATTTTTCTTGCGGACATTTATGGGCATAAGAGGAGCAATCTGGTTTTCTCCACTTCTTATGCGCTTTCCGGATTTCTTGTTGTAAATGTTTTTCAGGTGATTTTTTTTATGGGGTGCCATGCGCTTCCATTGATGACCCTCGGACTTAGAAAGATCTTTCAGGGTAAGAATCCCCTTGTTTATATACTATCTATCGCATACGCACTTATCACTTCCTTCTACTTCGGGTTTACGCTTTGTGTAGCTTCATTTCTTTTCTTTCTTACATATATGTGGATGAGAAAGGCAGAACTCAAGGGAAGGAAACTATCAATATTTGTCGACTATAGTCTCTCTTCTTTGAGCGCAGGTCTTCTGTCTATTGTTGTCTGGCTGCCCGCATACTTGGGCATTATAGGAGGACGTGCTGAGCAAACAAAGATTACCGACATTTCCTTCTGGGAGAAGATGCCATTCATTGAAATCTTCAGCAAGTTGTTTACCGGTGCAAACACGACGTCGCAACTTATGGATGGTCTTCCCAACATTTTTGTCGGGTTACTGCCGGTTGTGCTGGTTGTGCTCTTCTTTATGAATAAGAGCATTGCAAAGCGTATAAAAGTATCAGCTGGTATTGTGATCGGATTCTATCTTCTCGGATTCTATATTATAGCTTTTGATATGCTTCTTCACGGCGGCACAACTACAAACTGGTTTAATTTCAGATACTCATATATATTTTCCTTTATACTGTTGATGATCGCTGCCTATGAGTGGCAATATGTAGATAATATTTCATTCAGAGAATTAAAGTGTTGTTTCATTGGCCTCTTGATCGCGAGTTTACTCATATTTTCCAAGAAGTATGAGTATGTAATGGGCAGTGAGGTTCTTCTTGATATCGGATTCCTTCTGATCATTTTCGGGGCGTTCTACTTATATAAAAAGAAACCTGAGTTTAATCCGAAACATACATTTGAGGCAGTAACGATTCTTGTGGTCAGCATTAGCTTACTCTTAAACTATATTATCAGCACAAAGAATATACAGGATTGGGAACTTAAGGAAAGCGACTATAAACAAACAGTTGAAGCGGTTGCTCCTCTGGTAGGGGCCACGCAAAAAGCAGATAACGAGTTTTATCGTATGGAGGTTAATCATCAGCTAAGTCAGACATGTGGCAATGACCCTATGCTCTATGGGTATAACGGTGTAGGACATGGCGGATCTAATGAAAGAAACTTTGTGCGGGAAGAACTGTTTAAGCTGGGGGTTCAGTGGTTCGATATGCGCAATTACTATTCTCAGGGAATCCCGGCAGCCACAGATTCACTTCTAGGCATTCGATATCTGATTGCTGATGAGAATATGACGGAAGAGAAAGACTATCAGCGGATTACAGATATGAAGGCAATGGGACTCGATTTTGGTGACAGCGTTGTCTACGATTCTTTCAGGAATCCTTATTCATTACCGATTGCTTTTGTATCT